>JAICKD010000634.1 GCA_025928125.1 Ktedonobacterales bacterium | reverse complement strand
GTCGCGCCAACCATCGTGCGCGCCGCCACGGTCGAAGATTATCTACGCGGCAAGCGCCTCGATGCGGCCACCTGCGCCGAGGCGGGACGGCTGGTGTCTGGCGACGCCGCGCCAATCGGCGATGTGCGCGGGTCCGCCGCCTATCGCGTTGCTACCCTCGAATCGCTGGTGAGTGACGGTCTGCGCCAGCTTGCGACGAATGCCCCATCCGAACGCGGCAGCGCATGGTCTGTCCTGCTGGATACAGGCGCATCGCCCCAGCACGCTACGAGCGCGCCGCCATTTGACGGCGTCATCGAAACGACGATTAATGGCGTCCCCCATGCGCTGCGGGGGGGCAAGACGCTGCTCAACGTGTTACGCGAGGATGCCGGGCTGACGGGGGCCAAAGAGGGCTGCGCCGAGGGCGAGTGCGGCGCGTGTACGGTCTGGTTGAACGGACAGGCGGTGATGTCGTGCCTGGTTGCGGCCGAGCAGGCCCACGGCGGCGAGATTGTGACTATCGAGGGGCTGGCGAAGGCGGGCGCGCGACAGGGCGAGGGGCTGCATCCGTTGCAGGCCGCCTTTATCGAGAAGGGCGCGGTGCAGTGTGGCTTCTGCATCCCCGGCATGCTGATGGCTGGAGGTATGCTGCTCAAAGAGCACCCGCATCCCGATCTCAGCCAGGCGCAGACCGCGTTGAGCGGCAACATCTGCCGCTGCACCGGGTATACCAAGATTCTTGATGCTGTCATGAGCGTGGGGAAGCCCGAAGGCTCGGAGGGGAGTCAGCAACCATGACGACCGATTTCACGCTGATTGGCGCCTCGCTGCCGCGCCCCGATGCGCTCGGCAAGGTGACGGGCGCGACGCGCTACCCCGCCGATCTCGTCAGGCCTGGCATGCTGCACCTCCAGGTGGTCTTCGCGGACCGCGTGCATGCGCGCATCCGTTCGCTCGATAGCACGGATGCCCTCAAGTATCCCGGCGTGGTGACGGTGCTGACAGCCGACGATGTGCCGTATAACGCCTATGGCCTCATCGACGCCGATCAGCCTGCCCTCTGCAAGGATGTCGTGCGCTTTGAGGGCGATAAAGTCGCCCTGGTCGTCGCGGAGACGAAGGAAGCTGCGGTTGCGGGCGCGCGGCTGGTTCAGGTCGCCTATGAAGACCTGCCCGCGGTGACCGACCCGCATGCCGCGCTGGCTGCTGGCGCTCCACTGGTCCATCAGGAGTTGGGGAGCAATTTGCTGCTCCATGTGCCTATCCGCAGAGGCGACGCAACGCGCGCGCTGGCTGAGGCCGATGTCGTGCTTGAGGGCGATTTCAGCACCTCCTGGCAGGAGCATGCCTATTTGCAGCCCGAGGCGGGCATCGCCTTCCTCGACGACCAGGGCCGTGTCGTCGTCGAGACGGCCGGGCAGTGGCTCCACGAGGACCGCCGCCAGATCGCCGCGATGCTCCAGTTGCCGGAGGATCAGGTCGTCATGCGTTATGCCGCGATAGGCGGCGCGTTCGGTGGCCGCGAGGATCTTTCGATCCAGCATCTACTCGCGCTGGCGGCATGGCGTCTGCGGCGTCCGGTCAGTCTGGTCTGGAGCCGCGAAGAGTCGATTATCGGCCATCACAAACGCCACCCAATCAGCATCCGCTGCCGCTGGGGCGCCAAACGCGATGGCACGATCACGGCGGTCGAGGCCGAGGTCATCGCCGACGGCGGCGCGTACGCCTCCACCAGTGTCGAGGTCACCAAAGTCGCCACGCTCTTCGCGACGGGCTGCTATGAGGTTCCCAACATCAGCGTGGATGGCTACGCCGTCTATACCAACAATGTGCCGTGCGGCGCGTTTCGCGGCTTTGGCGCGCCCCAGGCCCATTTCGCGGCGGAGAGTATGGTAACGCGCCTCGCACAGTCACTCCACCTCGATCCGGTCGAGATGCGGCGGCGCAATATCTATCGCGAGGGCAGCCTGGAGCCGACCGGGCAGCCGTTGCCGGTCGGCGTGAGCGCCGGGGCTGTGCTCGAACGATGCGTCCAGGAGGCCACGGAGCGGCTGGGCTATGGCGTATCGGTCGAACCAAGACCCGCAAGCGAGGCCGCCCATCTGCGCCAGGGCATTGGCATTGCCTGTGGCTTCAAAAACGTCGGCTATTCCTTTGGCTATCCAGAGCAGTCCACGGCGACTGTGGAGCTACATGGCGTCGCCGAGTTGGAAAGCGCCACCGTGCGCATTGGCGCGGCCGATGTGGGCCAGGGGACGCATCTCGCCCTGCGGCAGATCGCCGCCGAGACGCTTGGCCTGCCGCTGGCCCGTGTGACGATGATTACCGACGACAGCGCGCTCGCGCCGAATGCCGGAAGCGCGTCGGCCTCGCGTATGACGCTGGTCGGCGGCCAGGCTGTGCGCAAGGCGTGTCTCGCGGCGCGCGACCAGTGGAGCGAGAGCGAAGCGCCGTCTGCGGTCGCCACCTACCAGTTTCGCCCATCCGCCACAACCGGACTCGACGCGGAGACTGGCGCGGGCCGCCCGAACTACTGCTATGGCTACGCGGCGCAGGCTGTTGAGGTGGAGGTGAACACGCTCACTGGCCAGGTGCGCGTGCTCTCGATTATCAGCGTGCATGACGTTGGGAAGGCCATCAATCGGCAACAGGTCGAGGGTCAGATCGAAGGCTGTCTGGCGCAGGCGGTGGGCTATGCGCTGCTGGAGAACTTCCAGGTGCGCGAAGGCCATATGCTTACGCCATCTTTGAGCACCTACCTGCTGCCTACGGTGCTCGATATGCCGTTGG
>JAICKD010000051.1 GCA_025928125.1 Ktedonobacterales bacterium | reverse complement strand
TTTGCAGCTGTTCGCCAGCCCTATGATACCAATTGTGGTGAGGTTGTTGGCGCAGACCCTCTCCCCTAGCCCCTCCCCGCGCCGGGGAGGGGAGCCAGAATGCCAGCAACGCGCCCTCTGGGTCTGGTTCCCCTCTCCCTGCAATGGGGAGGGGTTAGGGGAGGGGGCCGCTACCCCACCAGTCCCCCTCTCCCTGCAAGGGGGAGGGGTTAAGGGAGGGGGCGGTGGTCCCAGTGACAACGTCCCAGGCGAAACCAGTATGATACTGAGCTCTCTGGTCCCCCCTCCCTTTTAGGGGGCGGACGCGCGAGGCGAGAAGCGCGCGACGAGAAGCGCGCGACGAGCGCGCGGAGCATCAGCAGGCCGGAGGCCGGGGGATAGGGGGAGAGGGCCGACGCGAAGCCAATACCCCCCGCCTGTCAACCTCGGCTATTCTGACGAATTTGTCAGACATTGCTCGATATTCCCCCCTTGAAGGTCCCGGTAGCTGTGGTACAATAGTCCCGTTCAATGACGAACACGTGAGCAGAACTCCTGTATTCCCGGCATACCCCGCAAAACGTTTGGACGCATCCCCAGTTATTGCATGCCATGCTGGTGGACATCGGGTGAAAATTTGAACTGCTGGTTCGGAGTAGGCTCACTTTCTATACACGAGAATCGAAACACGACAATCGGGACAGGGTTGGGTTGAGGCAGCACACACTGCGCACCAGGCGTGTTTGCACGAGAGGGGCTATATGGAGCAACCTGTGCGGATCCTTGATGGCGATCTTGAAACGCTCGGACTGCAAGCCACGTTGAAAATGCTCTCGCTTGGCGGTAAAACTGGCATCTTGCGTGTGAGTTCCGGTTCTGAAACGCTCCAGATTGCCTTGAAGGATGGGCATATCGTTGCCCTTGAGGAGAGCGGCGTTACCCCACCGGACATGATCGAAGTGTTTCGGCTGCTGATGCACCTGACCCGGCCCGAGGCAACGATGCTGAAGCAGCGCGCTGACCACAACCACGCCAACTCGCTACGGGTCATGGTCGAAAACCAGGTGATCGCCGCCGACACCGCCCAGCGTTATGTCGAGTTTGCGATCATCCAGCCGATCAGTCGCGCGATTCGCTGGGAACGTGGCCGCTTCGAGTTCAACCACTACGCGACGCCGATTCAGCCACACGGCGCATTCATCCGCCCGCTCAGCGTCGATCACATCTTGCTCGAAGCGCTGCGGATCGCCGATGAAAGCGCCTATGCTGGCCCCATACGGCTCTCACGGCAGGCCACGGCGCGGTGGATGCCCCAGTTCAGCGGCAATGTTCGTCAGCTTGGCCTCTCCCCGGACGAAGTCAATGTCCTCTGTCTGGCGAATGGCCAATTTACCCTCTCCACGATGTCCTACGCATTGCTCCTCCCCGAAACGACCGTCGCGGCGGCGATAGAAAAGCTCCTCCAATTGCAGTTGATCGAACTGGTTGACGAACACCTCGAAGGCGAGCTCGAACAGAACCTCATCGGGTTGATCACACGCTGCCAGTATCAACTGGCGCAGAAAGGGCGCGCCTCGGCAGAGCAGCGGATGCTGACGATCGCGCGCACGATGGGCGCCTGCGTTAACGGGCTGCTGGCCCATCACCGCGACTTCGCGCGCGCGCTCCGCGGGCGGGGGCAGCTCCCCGAGGCCGAGATCAACCGCTACCTGGAGCAACGCTTCGCGCCGGTGCTGGCCGATATGCAGCGGCAGTGTCCCAGGATGGACGAGATCATTCGCCTCGAACACGGAGTGCTGGTCTATCATGAAGTCGAGATTCTCGAACGTGTGGTTCGCGGCCAGGAACTCTCGGACTGCTACCACGACGCAGTCTGGCTCCTGTATCACTTCATGTGCCATGTCTTTACCGTGGTGATCGAGGACGAGACCGGCTCATCGCGGCTTGGCGTTCAGTTGGACGGATTGTGGAAGTCTTTCCTGAACGAGATCAACGAAGAGATGCGCCCAATCGCCAGCAACCACGCAGCCATGCGCGCATAACCCAATCGCCGATGTGATCGTACTGTGAATGAGATGAGATGACGATGTGAGCATGATCTAAAAGTCATGGGGACCTGAAGTAGCAGGACGAGACGTTATCTGGTATCTTTGAACTGGCCCATTCGGCGTCAGTTTGTCATCGTCGGCGAATGTGGAGCATGGTGAAAAGGAGTGTGCAGGGTGAGTGAGCCAGTGGTACTGGTGGTGGATGATAGCCCCACGGTACGCAAGATTGTTCAGCTCACACTGCAACGTGAGCGCATTCGTGTCGTCACAGCCGGCGATGGATTGACTGCGCTGGCGGCAGTCGCCGATGAGCAGCCTGACCTGATCTTACTGGATATTATGCTCCCGCGGATGGATGGGTATAATATCTGTCAGGTCATTCGCAAGAATATGGCCTATCGTGACCTTCCCATCATCATGCTGAGCGGCAAAGACGGCCTGTTCGATAAGATGCGCGGCAAGCTCGCCGGTTCGACCGAATATATGACGAAGCCCTTTGATTCCATCGAACTTGCCCAGACCGTCAAGCGCTACCTGGATTCACCAGCGGCGCGCGAACGTGCGGCGCGACGTGAGATGCAGATGCACGGGCGGCTGCGTCGCCAGATGTAATGTCATTCTGGTATGATGATCCGGCACGATTTTCTGGCATAACAGGGCATAATGAGGTGGAAGGGTTTTCTTCCAAAAGGGCAAACGCCTGAGTGAGCGATGGGCGTCATCGACATGATGGGCTTGATGCAAGCGGCGCTCGCAATGCGGCAACACAACAGTGCAACAACTGACGCTACCCTTGATGTGGATGTGGGTAGCGCTATGAGCGAATCAATCAGGCGCGGCCAACCGGCAGTGGGCGACTGACAGGCACGAGGGAGTTCTCTATGCTCGCACCGAAGATCCTGGTGGTGGATGATAGCTGGACTGATCTGACGCTGATCGCGACGCCGCTCCGCGAGGGCGGTTTCGACGTGATTACGGCGGTAGACGGCGACGAGGCGCTGGAAAAGGTCATCAGCGAGCGGCCGCAGTGCGTCCTGCTCGATGTCGTGCTGCCGAAGCAGAACGGCTTCCAGGTCTGCCGCAAGCTCAAACAGATGGAGCAGAGCCGCCATATTCCGGTCATTCTCATCAGCCAGAAGAACACGCCGCTCGACAAGCGCTGGGGGTTGCAGCAGGGCGCGGATATCTATCTGACTAAGCCCTTCGATAAAGAAGAGTTGCTCTCCAGCGTCCGCAACCTGACAGGCTTCGGCGCATGACCGATTCCAGCCTACCTGATCCACGTCGCGGGCAGATGAACGAGATGCTGCAGCAGGCGTTGCAAGCGTTGCGAACCGCAGGCAACGGCAACTCGGCGATGACGCCCGACGCTCTGGTGGAGCTGGCGCGGCGGGCGGGCATCCCCAACCCCGAACAACTCAACGACCTGACCCGCATGATCGGCGTGGACCCAGCCGCCGAGCGGGTACCACAGTTGATCCTCTTCCTCCTTGGCACGGTCGAATGCGCCCTCCCCGCGGACGCCGTGCAGGGTATCGAGCGCATTACCGAGATCACCCCCATACCCAATACCGCGCCATGGGTGCTAGGCGTGGTGCAGGTGTGGGGCTCCATCGTTTCCGTCGTGGATCTGCGCTCGTTTTTCGGCTTGACCCCAGAGCCACTCTCAACACGTAACCGCCTCCTGGTCCTCACGCTGAAGGAAATGACGATTGGTTTCCTGGTTGACTTCGTGACCGAGATGCGCCCGACCGACAACACCGTCGCCATGGATGATCCCACCATTCCGCCGTGGCTCCAGCCCTATGCCGAGGGCAGCTTCCACCTGGAAGACCGCACGGTGGTCCTGCTCGATCCCGAGCGCCTGCTCTTCAGCGACGCGATTCATCACTACCGTTACGAGGTGTGATGTGGCGTGACGCGCGTTCGTCTACGCGATAGCGTGGGCTATACCAGGCGCAGGGAGTGGCGATGGACGCCCTCATCCGCGCCACGCGCTTTTGGGGACTCGGCGTAGGTCATATGCCACTTTGGCCGCATGGGGAGATGTGATAAACTGCGGATGATACGCGGCCTCCCCTATGCGCGTGTATGCGCGTGAGGCCCGCTGTGTCAGTATTGAGGGCATGCGGAGCATGCCAGTACGATGCCATCTGGGCCAGGGGTCTTCCCGATTCCCGATGGTTCCCAGCGTTTGCGGACTCATCCTTTGTTGTGACCGGCGCATACGACGTATCAGATGCACGCCCGGTAGTAGGTGATCTCGTGAGTCTGCGCGTCGGCCGCGGAATACTCGTGACAGGAGGTCTCATTGTCTATGGACCCCAATTCCCGTACGGGAGCATCGGTCAGCGGACAACTGAATCTGCTCGTGAGCATCGCAACGCTCGTCCCAGCCATTGCTATTCTTGGCCTGGGATTTTATTGCATCAACCAGATTACCAGCGTGAATGGGTCTGGCTCCGAAACGCTGCTCTGGGCGGTGACGCTGATCGTTGCGGTGCTGACCGTACTCATCGTGGCTTTTGCCGCGCTACGCATGCGTGGATTGATGCGCGGGCGCGCCCTGGAAATCGCGGAGGTATGTCGCCAGGCCAGCGCGGGCCAACGTGACGCGCGCGCGGTGGTGGTTGGCGACGACGAGTATTCGCTGCTGGCGGCGTCGGTCAATGCCCTCTTGGACGGCGTGCCAGCGCCCGGCGTTGGGATCTCCAAGGCGCTCAGCGATGCGCCTGATGCCGCGCGCCTACAGGCACAGATCGAGAAGCTCTTGCAGGAAGTTAGCGCGGTGGGCGATGGCGATCTGCGTGTCCAGGCTGAGGTGACACCGGATACGCTGGGCGTGCTTGCGGACTCCTTCAACTATATGATCGAGGAACTGGCCAAAGTCGTGGGCCGCGTGCAGGCGACCGCCGTGCAGGTCACCACCGCCACACGCCGCCTGCTGGACCGTTCAGCGGAGGTGTCGCAGGCCTCAGAGGCGCAGTCCGAACAGATTGTGCGGACCTCAGAGGCGGTGGCTCGCCTGGCCGACTTCGTGCAACTTTCCGCCAACAATGCGCTTCAGGCCGCCGATGCGGCGCGCGGGGCGCAGCAAAGCGCGGAGGCTGGCCAGGACGCCGTAGTTCAGACGATTGATGGTATGGCGCGCATCCGCGACAACGTGCAGGAGACCGCCAAGAAGATCAAGCGACTGGGCGAGCGCTCTCAGGAGGTCGGTGAGATTGTTCGCCTGATCGAAGATATCGCTGATCAGACCAATCTGCTCGCCCTCAACGCCGCCATTCAGTCGGCGATGGCCGGTGAGCACGGGCGCGGTTTCGCGGTGGTGGCCGAAGAAATCCGCGAGTTGGCCGTGCGCGTGACCGAGGCCACGAAGAAGATCGCCAATATCGTGAAAGCGATTCAGGGCGACACCTACGACGCGGTCGTGGCTATGGAAGACAGCACCCAGCAGGTGGTGAAAGGCACGCAACTCGCCGACGATGCGGGACATTCGCTCCAAAACATCTATGGCGCCGTTGAGAACCAGGCGCAGATGATTCAGGGCATCGCGCTGGCGGCATCCGAGCGCAAGCAGACCGCCGAGGCGGTGGCCTACGCAATGAACCAGATCGCCGAAATTACGCGCCAGACCACCATCGCCACCCAGGACGCCGCCAACAACATGAGCTACCTCGCCGAACTGGCAGAGCAGCTGCGCGGCTCAGTGGCTACCTTCCGCCTGCCCGACCGGATCTCGGAGGAGGCCGGGCTACAGGCGACGGGCTATCAGCCAACAGCTACCGACACCGGGCTACAGGAGTGGGTGAATGGGCGGCAGCCGCTGCCCGCCCTGCCACCTGGACCTTCGGCGCCCATCGGGGCGTATAGCAACATGGGCGGTGGCATGGATAACTATCCAGGCTATGGCGAATACGCCGCTGGCTACGATGGCTATGAGGGCTATAACACGAGCTATGACTACCCGGCGGTTCCCGGCATGACGAACGGCCTGGCTGGCCAGACCGGCATGGGTAACGGCATGGGCAACGGTATGGGTAATGGCATGGGCAATGGCAACGGTATGGGCAACGGCACGAACTACGGGACGCCCGGCAATGGGCAGCGTGGCGCCTATCCGGGGTGGCCAGACAACAATTGGCCAGACAACAATAATGACCAGTTCCCGCCTCCTGATCCCATGGGTGGTCAGTCGTACTGATGTCGTATAGATATCCTACGGACGTCGTATTGACAACGAGCGGCTCACCGGGATAGCGTGTTGAATGCGCGCCGATAGTGGTCAGGCGGCGTGATAGTCGGAAGCGATACGTGGCGCATGACGGACAACTTCGACAAATCAACCATCCTCGATAGTTTTCTGGATGAGGTTACTGCGTATTTGCCGGAGATCGAGGCCAACCTGGATCGCCTGCAACAATCGCCCGGTGATACCGAAGCGCTGGAAGAGACATATCGGCGCGCGCACACCATTGGTGGCTCCGCCGCGATGATGGACTTCCCCGCGCTGGCGCGTGTGGCCCAGGGAATGGAGGAAATCCTCAGCGAGGCGATGGAACGCGGCGCGCCCCTGACCGGCGCGACGATTGCCCTGTTGCGTCGCTCGCATGGGCGGCTCTCGCGGCTGGTCGAGCATATTCGCACGGGAGCCGACGATGGGCCAGTGGTCGCCGAAGACGACGCCGACCGCTCCGCCTGGCGCGGGACCGTCCCCAATAGCGCAAGCGGCTTCGAGGCAAGCGGACCGGGCCTGCGCAGCCAGCCAGGGTTCAACGGCGGCGCTCCGACGCCTGGGGCGCCAGGAGGCATCCAGACCTCGCCGGGTCTTCAGGCGCCGGAGTGGATGGCGGCCTTCGCCGCATCGAACGCGAATGGACAGCAACAACACCATCCACAGCAGCAACCACCGGAGGATTTCGCCGACAGGCCCACCGGAGCGCCGCCTGCCGTCGTTCCAGGGACATCTATGCCCGGAACATCCACGCCCGGAGCCGACATCGCGGAGCTAGGAACCCGCGCCATGCAGGCCATGACCACGCCACCGTCCGCGCCATCCGTCCCGTCGAGCAGCCAGCCCGCACGTCCGGGCGGGGCATCATTCCCCTCCGACCCGTCGCGGCCCTCGCAACCCGCCCAGCCTTCACAGCCGGGATGGGATATCTCGCAGCCAGCCACCATGCCAATCCAGTCACCGTTCATTTCGCCTGCTCCGATGCCACCTTCGTCCAATGTACCCGCCACGCAGGGCGGTGGGGCGGAAGGGTCGGTCGTGGACGAGATATACACCGACGAAGAGGCCGTTCGGCGCCAGGTCGGGCAGCTACGTGATGTGGTCGCGCAGTTGCGCCAGGCCGCGCAGACGATGGACGAGGAGCGCACCGAGCTAAGCTCGTTCCTGGACGGTTCGCAGGATGCTCTGGCCCGCCTGGAGGTCTGGGCTGGCCAGCAGATGGGCCTCGATCTACCGAGCAGCCCGGATGGCGTGCGCCAATACCTGCCGCTCTCGGTGATCTGGGTGACCACTGCGCGGTTGAAGCGCCTCGTCACGCTGATTCACAATTCCAGCCGCAGTCTCACGGTGACGCAGGAGCAGATCGACGAGACGCTCAACGAATTGCGCGACGCGATTCGCGGACTCGGCAACATTTCCGGCGCGATCAGCACGATGGGCGGCTCGCCAGACGCGGGCTTCAGCGCCACCGTGGCCCAGATCACTTGGGCGCCGGGCGGTGGAGGCGAACAGCAGGCGCTCTCGCCGGGCGCGCGCGTAGAGATCGAGCGCTCGGTGCGCGAGGAGTTGCGGCGCGAGCTTGAGGATGACGTGCGCGACGAAATCGCCGCCGAGGTGCGCCAGGGCGAGGAGCAGCGCCTGCGCCACGAGCTCGAGATTGCGATTCGGCGCGAGTTGCTTGCCGAACTTCAACCCAACCTGGGGTCCAGCGCGGTGACGATACAGGATGGCGGCGTGCGCGTGTTGTCGCGTCTGCCTTTCGCCAGCGAGAACGCGCGTCGCCAGCGCCAAGTCACCAGCGAGCAATCTCCCGAGGCGCAGGAGGTCTTCCGCGAAGAGGCGCTGGAGCATTTGCAGACCATCACCAGGGGCATTGAAGAGTTGGAACAGCGTCCGGGTGATATGGAGGTGATTCGCTCGATTCGCCGCGCGATGCACACACTCAAGGGCGCGGCGGGCATGATGGGCTTCCGGCTCATTCAGGAACTGTCGCACGTCTCTGAGGACTTGCTCGAACGGCTGGCGGACGGGCAGTTGGCATTCACGCCCAACGTCCATAGCCTGATTCTCGATACCTCGGAGATGCTCGACCGACTCGTCGGAGGCACGATTCCCACGGAGGCGCAGCCCGCGAAGGTGCGCGAGCTTATCGAGCGCTACAGCGCCATGACCGGCATTCCGATCCCCGACGATCTCTTCTCATCGCATCCAGGCGCCAGAACCGGTTCGGTTGACCTGACTGAGCCAGACGAGCGCCCGGATGTTGCGCCGAAACCGCCCTCCAGCGACCTGAGCGTCCGGCTGCAGTTAAGCAAACTGGATGACCTGGTGAATCTCTTCGGCGAGCTGCTCATCAATCGCTCCGTGCTGGAAGAGCGCATCGAGCGCCTGGGCCAGCTTGTCGGCGAGACGGTGCTGGTCAGCGACCGCCTGCGCGATATCGGCGGAGAGCTTGAAACGGGTTTCGAGACGACGATGCTGGCGAATGGGCAGGGTCCCATGGGGCGTCCCGGCCCAGGGCAGGCGAACGGTATGGCCATGCGCGGGCCAGTGGCGGGCAACGGCTTTGGCGGCAACAAGGGGCGCATGCCCGCGTTTGGCGGCGAATTCGACCCGATTGAGCTTGACCGCTATACCGATTTCCATCGCCTCTCGCGCGGGTTGAGCGAGGGGGTCTCCGACGCGACGAGCCTGAGCCACGAGATGGAGACGCTGATTCGCGAGGCGCAGACGACCTTCGCGCGCGAGAATCGCCTCAGTTCCGACTTCCAGGATCGTCTGCTCAAGGCGCGCCTGGTGCCGCTGCAATCGCTGACGCCGCGCCTCTATCGCACGGTGCGTGGCTCGGCGCTCCGGGCGCACAAAGAGGTCGAGTTCTTCGTCGAGGGCGTGGAGACCGAGGTTGATCGCAAAGTCTTCGAAGAGGTGGAAGGCCCGCTGCTGCATCTGGTGCGGAACGCCGTCAACCACGGCATCGAGGCGCCTGAGGAGCGCGAGGCCAACGGCAAACAGCGCGCGGGCCGCATTCTCGTCAAGGCGGCGTACGAAGGCAGCCAGGTCATCATCTCGGTCAGCGATGACGGCTCGGGCATCGACCCCGAAAAGGTGCGGGCGGCGGCGGTCGCGCGCGGCCTGATCGACGCCTATACGCCCATCTCTGAGAAAGAGGCGATAGACTTCATCTTCCGCCCCGGCTATTCCACCGCCGAGAGCGTCACCGAGGAGAGCGGGCGCGGGGTTGGCCTGGACGTGGTGAACGATGTCGTCACGCGGCTGCGCGGCTCGGTCGAGGTCGATACGGTGCTGGGCCAGGGAACAACCTTCACGATGAAGTTCCCCATCAGCCTGCAAATTGCCCGCGCGGTGATGGTGAAGATCGGCGACCAGACGCTGGCTATCCCGATGGCGGTGGTCGAGCAGATTGGTCGGCTCGACTACTACCGCCGGGTGCCGGGCGCGGTCCCCGCCATCGAGATGCGTGGCGAGCGCTATCCGCTGGCGCACCTGGGCAATTACCTGAAAGTCCCGGTCGGCGTGGTGGACGAGCGTTCCTCGGTGCTGCTGGTGAACGCGGGCAAGCATCGCATTGCGCTGCTGATCGATAGCATCGTCAACCAGCAGGAGATTGTCTCGAAGCCACTTGGCCCGCATCTGCGCGATGTGCGCGGCGTGGCAGGGGCGACGGTGCTGGGCAACGGGCAGATTGTGCTGATTCTCGAGCTGCATGAGCTGCTGTCGCAGCAGCCGCGCGGTGGTTTCACGCTGGCCGAGCCGGGGAGTTCGCGCCGCGCCGAGTCGCCGGAGCCGCCACAACGGCCCGCGCCTGCTCCACAGCCACGTCAGTCATCGCAACCGCAGGTGACGGCGTCGCATCTGCCCACCGAGCCGCTCCCGCCAGCGCCGTGGGATCGCGCATCGCAGGCGTCGGCGCCCAATGGCCCGGCGTCGCACCACTTCACGGGATCGCCGTCGCAACCCGCCCAGCGCGCCTTCGTCATCCCACAGCGCACGACCGGCCATCCGGTGGTGGCGGGCCAGCCACACTCCTACATCCTGGTGGTGGATGACAGCCCAAGCGTGCGGCGTGTCGTGAGTGGCATGCTCAAGAATGCGGGTTGGGCGGTGCAGACCGCGCGCGATGGCGTGGAGGCGCTGGAGATCATCGGGCGCGAGCGGCCCGCCGCTGTCCTGCTGGATATCGAGATGCCACGTATGGACGGCTATGAGTTGATCGCTACGATCCGCAGCCAGGATAACTATCGCAATCTGCCGCTGATCGTGCTGACCTCGCGCGCGGCCACCAAGCACAAGCAGCGGGCGGACCAGCTTGGCGCGGACGCCTATCTCGTCAAGCCGTATCAGGAT
>JAICKD010000615.1 GCA_025928125.1 Ktedonobacterales bacterium | reverse complement strand
TGCTGGGTCTGCTGATGCTGGCTGGCATCACTCAGACTGCGGTAGTCGTTGTGTACATAGCCGTGAATGCCGATCTCCGCGCCGCAGAGCGCGATCTCATTGATCAATTCAGGATGACGGCGCAACACAACCGCCGGGATAAAGAAGGTTGGATTACCGCCATGCTGGCGTACAGTCGCCAGGATAGAGAGGAGTGTGCGGCGGCTGCGGGCATCGGAGAAGCCGAAACGCGCGAAGACAGTCCATAGGCGGCGGGCGAAGTTATGCGCCCCTTTCGTTTTGATTGAGAATGCGACAAGATTCATATCATTTCCCTTTATGCAATGTGTTCAATGCGGGCGAACACGCATGACGCGCGCCCTTCATCATTCATGGGCGATCTGCGGTATCACGCATTCTTGCTGACAGCTATCACACCAACCGACCATGCGCCCATCGTCATCCTGTGCGAGACGCGACAGCGGGCGCGCGCAGCGGCAGACATAGCCATGCGGGCGCGCTGGATTGCCGAAGACGAGCGCGTGCGGTGGAACGTCGCGTGTCACCACCGAGCCTGCGCCTATTAAGGCAAATTCGCCGATTGTCACACCGCATCGGATTACCGACCCGCCGCCAATCGACGCGCCATAGCGCACCAACGTCGGAGTCACTTCCCAATCGTCAGCCGTTTTGAGATCACCTGTGGGCGTGATGGCGCGCGGGAACAGATCATTAGTGAAGCAGACATGTGGCCCAACAAAGACACCGTCTTCGAGCGTGACCCCCTCAAAAACCGACGTATGGTTCTGTATCTTCACCCGCGAGCCGATGCGCACGTGCGCGTCCACAAAGACGCCTTTGCCGATGTTGCACTGCTCGCCGATGCACGCATTCCCGCGGACATGCGCCTGACGCCAGATGCGGGTTCCGACGCCGACCTCTGCTCCCGGCTCTACCTCGGCGGTTGAGTGAACGAAATACGAAGTATCCAACATCAATTGCACTCCTGACACACGATACACCCTTACCTTCAGAGGGCAGTGGCAGCGGGGACATGCTGCTCCGCTCTGCCGCTCAGCGTGGCAAGCAGCGCCTGGTATTCGGCACGCACCTGCTCCCAGCGGTATGGCGCGTAGTCCTCTGCTGCACGCTCAATCAGCGTTCGCTGCAACTCACGGCTCTCGCTCAACTCAACCATCGCATCGGCGAAACTTTTGGGGTTGTTGGCGTCGCAGAGCAGCAGCGAGCCGGGCCGGAACATCGAGCGAATGGCGACTGTATCAGACGCGATCATGGGACGCTGCATCCACGCCTGCTCGTAGGCTTTGGTAGGCGAGACCAGTTCGGCGAAACCATCGAGGCGATAGGGAATAATGCCAGCGTCACCGTGCAGGATAAAGTCGACGATCCGCTCCGCTGGGCAGGGGTCGGTGAACGTAACATGATCGGCGACACCAAGCGACTCGGCGAGCTTCAAGACCTCAGGCACGTATTCTCCTCGCCCCATGATATCCAGCCGCAGACGGGGAGCGCGTGGCAGCGCCAGAGCGAGAGCGCGCACGGCCGTATCGAGGCCATTGCGCTCGGCAATCGTGCCGTAATACATAATGACGTATGGCCCATCAGAGTCAGCGGCCCATGATGGCGGCGGACAGCGTCGTGAGGCAGGGAACAGCCGTGGATCAGCGCTGTTGAGCACCAAGGACAGTTTGCGCGACGGCACGCCACGCATTTTCAACCGATCTTCAAACGGCCAGCCAACAGTAATGACATGGTTCGAGAAAGCTGTGGAAATGCGTTCCTGGATCGAGGCGAGGTGATACAGCAGGCGCCCCTTTCGACCTCTCGATTTGGCCGCCATAAGCTCCGGGCTGGGATCCAGCACATCCAATACCACTTTCGCGCCCAGTATACGCGGAATCACGGCAGCGAACACCAGAAAATCAGGCATGTTGTAGGCGATGATAACGTCGTATGGGTGGCGGAGATGTTGCCATGTGACCATCCATCCAGCAAGGAGTGTGAACCATATCCAGCTCAAGATGGTGATGGGAAGCGGGCGGCCAAACCCACGACTCAGTGGCACACGATGGGTCGAGACGCCTTCACATACTTCGTACGGCGATTCGCCGTTGTCGCGCAGGCAGATGACGTGCATCTCATAGCCAGCGTCCACTGTTGCGGCGGCCATACGCCGTATCGCGATATCAAATGGGTAGTAATCATATGCAATCGCGCATACTCGAACCGGATTCATCGCTTCACCCTCTCCCCTGCCGCACATCCCCACTCGGACAACGTCCGCCCGTATGGCTTAAATCTCACTACGCTACATCAGTTGGAGTCTCTGCTGTTCTGCTCGTGCGGACCCACGTCGTAGTGTTCTTGCGCAGGCGGCGCAATACAAAGTAAATCCAGAGTTTTCTGGCCACATAGGCGGGCGCATAGACTAGCGCGCGGTACACCCCGAGTGGCGGTCGCAACAGGACGAACGCGGACGCCACATACGCGGCCAACATCGCCACCAGCGCCACCGCCAGAGCAATTTGTATTGGAGCTTGCAGAACGACCGAAGCAATCAACAGCGCAACGGAGCCTCCGCCTAGCACGGAGAGAGGCGGCGTCAACAATTCCACCAGCGCATCCAGGCGCACCCAGCTATGACGGCGAAGACCTTCGCTGAGAAGGCTCCAGCTGATACGGCGCTGCCATGCGCTCGCATCCGGATTGATCGACTCCCACCGAATATCCTGCGTCTGAAGCTGCTGTGATGTAGTTGGCATCACCGAGCGCACGTCCGCATCTGGCACGAAGAGCACTTTCTCACCGCTGGCGATAATCGACAAGTAGTATTGGTAATCTTCCGACAAGCCGAATGCCTGCCAG
>JAICKD010000753.1 GCA_025928125.1 Ktedonobacterales bacterium | reverse complement strand
GGCCCGTCTATGCGCCCAGAGGCACCCACTATACCCCCGGCTTTGCAGCCTCTGCCTCTCGCTGTTACCAGCGTTGGGGCGCAACGCTCGCAGTTACCTGCGTGATAGTACAGTAGTCTGCCACAAGCAGGCAGAAATGGCAAGTGGAGAGCACGAAAGGGGGAGCGGCGCTTCCTCCCCATGGCTGCATCAGACCTGAAGCCGGGGGTCTCCGCGCCGCAAATCAGATGAGCGCGGCGGTAAATCTCATTCCAATCGACAGCGCGGACGTCACCATACTCGACGACAATTACTTCGACCTTCTGCTCGCCGGCTCAGAGATCGCCCAGCGCCCGCCCATTCGGTGGGACTCCTTCACGAGCGCGTCCTTGCGGGCGGAACACGGCTACGCGCTGCTGCTGACCGTCCGGCGGGATAGCGAGGGAGGCGGCAGCGAGAGCGCCTCCATCCTCTACGACGCCGGGCTGGGACGCGACACCGTGCAGTACAACATGGACGTACTGGGGCTCTCCGTAGGCGACCTGCGCGCCGTTGCGCTCTCCCACGGTCACGCCGATCACCACGGTGGGCTGGAAGGGATGTTCCGGCGCATCGGGCGGCGCGGTATGCCGCTGGTGCTGCATCCAGATGTCTGGCGCGAGCGCAAGATCGTCTTTCCCACCGGCGTCGAGATGCACCTGCCGCCTCCCAGTTACAACGATCTGGACCGCGAAGGCGTCGAGATCATCGAGGAGCGCGGCCCCTCGCTCTTGCTGGACGGCATGGTGCTGATCACGGGGCAGGTCGAACGGGTGACGGACTTCGAGCCGGGATTCCCCATCCACCAGGCGCGCACCGCGGAGGGCGCGTGGGAACCGGATGTCTGGGTTTGGGACGACCAGGCGGTGGTCTGCCATGTCAAAGGGAAGGGGTTGCTCGTGCTGACGAGCTGTAGCCACTCCGGCGTCATCAACGTTCTACTGCACGCGCGCCGCATTACCGGCATCGATCAGGTTTACGGCGTCGTTGGTGGCATGCATCTGACCGGTGGGCTGATGGAACCCTTGATCCCACGGACGCTCGCGGAGCTGGCCACCATCGCGCCCAGCGTGGTCGTCCCGGGCCACTGCACCGGCTGGAAGGCGACCCACGAGCTATCTCGCCAGATGCCCGGCGCCTACATCCAGAGCAGCGTCGGCACGCGGCTGCACTTCGCCTGAGCAGGGGCGGGGCGCCGATTTATAGATTATTCTCATCTCCGCTTGAACGTCGAGTTTACCCCGAACATGCTAGAGCCACCTCCGCTCGGAGAGCCGGTCGTGCGTAAGAGCGTGCTGTACAGCCGAGGCGGCAGCATGATAGACCATATCCTCTTTCGCCGATCCGCTTGCTCATGGCCTGCCGACAATGGCAACCCGCATGAGGCGCCAAGAAATGGTCAACAATCGGTCAGAAATCTGCGGACATTACCGCACGGCCATTGGGTATGCTTGGATGCATGATGTCACGATGACATCGTGACACGAATAGACGAGCGTGCCGTTTGTCCTCTCAGACATTTAAGAACAAGGATACCTCTCATGACGGAACAGCAGCTGTCACTCCTCCCCTTCTACGCGGGCTGGGGGGTCTATAATCAGCGTCTTGTCGCGGCCATAGCCCCCCTTACCAGCGAGCAGCTTACCTTGCGCACCACCCCGCAGCATTGGTCGATTGGCATGTACGTGACGCATATTGTCGCCAATCGCGCCTGGTGGTTCCACGCCCGAATGGGTGAGGGCGGCGACGATTTGACTCCCCTCGAATTATGGGCTTTGGGCGTCTGTGAGGCGGACGTTGATCCACTTCATCCGGCGGCAGAACTGGTGGCTGGGCTGGAGAAGACCTGGCGGATGATCGAGCAGGCGCTGGCCCGCCTGACCCCCGCTGATCTGTTCGAGGACGTCCCATCGCTGGATCAGGCGGAACGTGTGCGTCACGCACAACAGGTCGAGCCTGCGCTCCAGCCGTTCGCCCAGATGTGGTTGGCTGCGGCGGCTCGTTCTGGCGAAGTGAGACCCGCAGTGTCGCGCCAGCAGGTCGTCTGGGGTGTGCTCGAACATGACATCCATCACGGCAGCGAAGTCTCCACCACGCTCGGCGTCCACGGCCTGCCGGTCGTCGAGTTGGATTGAGAACGGGAACGTCTTCGGTTCCCCTCTCGCAAAGAGGTG
>JAICKD010000012.1 GCA_025928125.1 Ktedonobacterales bacterium | reverse complement strand
CATCTCACGGGTAATCATGACCTGCACACGCTTGCCTGTGGATGACTTCTGCTGGATCGTCTGAGGGGGCGCACCCTGGATGAAATGCAGATAAGGGCGAAGCTCGGCGTAATCGAAGGCATCGAGCCGGATCGTGGCGCCGCCGTACAGGGTGAACCTGGCTAGGTCCAGGCGCTGATACATGAAGAATGGGCTGCTGGTGACATAGGCGGTCGGATGTGGCGTCGTGAAGCTCGACAGGTACTGGCCTGCCTCGCTTTGCACCGCGCTGGCGATTTTCTGGCTGACTGCTTGACTGACGCCTATGGTGCGGACCGTCACCTGCATATTGTGTTGGACCGAATCGGCGCGCGTGATGGCGTTCTGCAGCTGGAGGTCTGAGACGAGGGTGTTGTAGAGCGGCACGGTGCAGATGAGGACATCGGCGACGACGATGCCGAGCGCGACGACCAGCAGCAGCCAGCGTGTATGCGCGGCGCGCAGCAGCGCCAGGCGCATGGCCGAGAAGAATCCGGCGCGTCGCCGCTGCCAGGAGGCACTGGTCGGCACGAGTGTGGACGCGCCAGTGCGCTCCCGATTTTGCGACGTCTCATCCGCGCGCATGTGTCCCTCCTGCTGCTGGCACGCCTTCCCAGACGGAATGCCAGTGGAACAAGTATAGCAGTCTCCCAAAGCGTATATACGGAGAGCGTTTACATACCGGCTGCTTGGCATGGAGCATCGCCAGCCACGTCGATGTAGCACTGATTCTTACGTGTTTCGACGTGCCATAGAGACGTGCAAGCGTCGGCTGCTTTTTCGTGCGGCGGGAAGGATACTGAGCGCCCGGTTCTAGATCTCTTTGCGCATATTCATCGCGGTCGGCTTGTATCCCAGGCTCTCATACAGGCGAACCGCCACGGTATTATCGCCGAAGACGTTGAGGTCTACGTATTTGGCGCCGAGCGGCTTCACTGTGCTTTCCAGCGCCAGCATCGCCGCTCTGCTGTAGCCGTGGCCGCGATACGGCTCGTCGATGCCGATGAAGTAGATGAAAGCCCGCGCCTTCTCGCTCTCGACCTGTACCCAGAGGTCGCCGACGGCGTCACCGTTGTCATTGACGATGCGCCAGAAATAGTGGCCCTTGGTGGCCATGCCGTCGGGAAGCAGTTGCGCGGTCTGGCGTGCCGCCGCTTTCCGTCCCTCCTCCATCGGGGTGCTGTTTACATTGGCAAGGTCGCGAGCGTAGTCCTCGAAGATGGCCTCCTGAACGCGCTGATATTCGCTGTCCGTCATCGGTCGAAGTGTGATCATGTAGCGAGTAAGCTCCTGTTTTCTATGGCAGAGGTTCTTCGATGGCGCTTTGCTTTGCACAGCATATCGCATCGGTAGGCGCCACGCGCGGCAAATAGCGCGCATAGTGCGGAACGGGGAGTTCAGGCGTTATAATGGCGTAGGCTCTCTCACACGGGCCAGCAACGATGAGTGCGCCGGTTGTGTCGGGATTGTCCCGCCCGGCAGTCCGGTCAGGATAGAGTAACGCATGGACCAGAGCCACATCCGCAACTTCTGTATCATCGCCCATATCGACCACGGCAAGTCCACCCTTGCGGACCGGCTGCTGGAATTTACCGGCGCCATCTCGCGGCGGGAGATGACCGAACAGGTGCTCGACCAGATGGACCTCGAGCGTGAGAAGGGCATCACCATCAAGGCGCAGGCGGTGCGCATGACGTACGCCGCGAAAGATGGCCAGGAATACGAGTTGAACCTGATCGACACCCCCGGACACGTCGACTTCACGTACGAGGTCTCGCGCAGTCTGGCGGCGTGCGAGGGCGCGATTCTGGTGGTGGACGCCTCGCAGGGCATCGAGGCGCAGACGCTGGCGAATCTCTATCTCGCGCTAGAGGCCAACCTCGAGCTCATCCCCGTCATCAACAAGATCGACCTGCCCAGCGCCGAGCCAGAAAAGGTCACCAAAGAGATCGAGGATGTGATTGGCCTGCCGGGCGAAGAGGTGGTGCTGGCGTCGGCCAAAGAGGGCATCGGCACGCAGGATATTCTCGAAGCGGTGGTGCAGCGTGTCCCGCCGCCGCGTGGCGCGGATGACCGGCCGCTGCGCGCGCTCGTCTTCGATTCCAAATACGACGCCTACAAGGGCGTCATCGCCTATATCCGCGTTGTGGATGGCAGGCTCTCCGCCTCGGATCGGCTGCTGATGATGCAGACGCATAGCTCCGCCGAGGTGCTGGAGGTGGGCTACTTCAGCCCGAACCTCGTCGCCTCCAAATCGCTCTCCGCTGGAGAGGTGGGCTATGTCGCGACGGGATTCAAGAATGTGAAAGACTGCCAGGTGGGCGATACGATCACGCTGGCGACGCGCCCCGCCACCGAGGCGCTGGCGGGCTACCGACCCGCCAAGCCGATGGTCTTCGCGGGACTCTTCCCGGTGGATGGCGACGACTATCCACTGCTGCGTGACGCGCTGGAACGGCTGCGCCTCAACGACGCCTCGCTCGTCTTCGAGCCGGAAAACTCGATTGCGTTGGGCTTCGGCTTCCGCTGCGGCTTCCTGGGGCTGCTGCATATGGAGATCATCCAGGAGCGGCTGGAGCGCGAATACAATCTCAACCTGCTGGCGACGGCGCCGAGCGTAGAATATGTCGTGGCGCGCACCGATGGTGAAGTGGTCACGGTCCATAACCCGGCGGAGCTCCCGCCGCCGACCGAAATCGCGCGGATCGAGGAGCCGCTGATGGACATCTCGATCTTCACCCCGGCCCGCTACATCGGCACGCTGATGGACCTGGTGCAGACGCGGCACGGCGTCTTCAAGGATATGAAGTACATCGAAGAGGACCGCGTCCACCTGACCTATCTCATCCCGCTCAGCGATCTCATCATCGACTTCTACGATCAGCTGAAGTCACGCACCCAGGGCTACGCCTCGCTCGATTATACCTTCGCGCGCTACGAGGCCGCCGATCTGGTCAAGCTGGATATTCTGGTCAACGGCCAGCCAGTGGATGCGCTTTCGCTCATCACGCACAAAGACGAGGCGAATGGCCGGGGCCGCATGCTGGTGGAGCGGCTGAAAGAGCTGATCCCGCGCCAGCTTTTCGAGGTGCCGATTCAGGCGGCCATCGGCAGCAAGATCATCGCCCGCGAGACCGTGAAGGCGCTGCGCAAGAATGTGCTGGCGAAGTGTTACGGCGGCGACATCACCCGCAAGCGAAAGCTGCTGGAGAAGCAGAAAGAGGGCAAGAAGCGCATGAAGCGGGTGGGCAATGTCGAGATTCCGCAGGAGGCGTTCATGGCGGTGCTCACGCTCAACGAGGATATGTAACTAGGGCAGGCGCGGCTGGCGACTAAAGTCGCGCCTGAATGGCCTGCGGCCACGAAGTCCGCCTGCGCGGACTACCCAGATACTGACCCTGACCCCACGGTGTACCTGGTGGCTAATGGATTGAAACCCGCGCAGGCGGGTTTCGTGGCTGGAGCGTAGCGCAAGCCGTTCAGGCGCGGTTTTAACCGCCAGCCTGTCTCGCAGGCCCACACAACTATGAAACCGCATCAACCGTCGGAACGTCTCCGGACACACAACGAGGACTGACCGTGTGATCAGTCCTCGATATATTAAGTGGCGCTGGCGCATTGGCAAGCGTAATGACGCAAACTGCTGTCCGCATTCAGCGCCACTTGACGGATCTACCGGTTAGTCTGCGAGCAACCTGCGAAGCACGTTCGCTACTCCACGCCCGCTTGTAACTAGAGTTACCTGGGCCTGCATGGGTTTTGAATCAGACCTCGGTAGACCCTGCATGCCCGCCCAGTGGACGGGCGATCTTAGTCAACTTGATACACCATGCACAGCACACGAATCGGCTTCTTCATGGGGAACATAGTTCAGTCTCCTTCCCTAGTTCCTCAAGCCACTGGATTGAAGTTGTTGCCTTCAATCACCCCTCTCGGAGGTACTTCTGGTATAACATTTCGCACTGTATATGTCAACCCTTGACAAGACGGAAAAGGCGTGTTCTGTACGTGCTGACAGCGGCATAGAAGCCACAGATACCCCGAAATTTTCAGCACTCAGCGCTTCAGCATGCTCCACAGGACACCGCGATGCTTCTCTCCGTCTGTGCTAACTGTGAGGCGAGTGTGACCGCGCGCCGATGTCAGGCCGCCTCGCCAGCCTTTTGCCGCTTGCGGAGCGGGATCTCGCGCAGGAATAACGTAGCGGCGAAACCCACGGCGATCAGCAATGTGGCGATCAGGTAGAGACCGAGAAGTCGCTGAGGTCGGAGAGGATGCGCGGCGCGGCGCCGACGATGGTCTGATCGAGCGCGGCCAGCAGCTGCCCCAACTCGAGGCCGATAATCAGCAGCGCGAGTTGGCGTCGCCCCATATGCTGGAAAGATGGCGTGCGCCTGGTACGGATGGTGCGAGTCGGATGAGCCGCTACAGAAGCAACACGGAGGCGATGGTGAGGAAATGTGCTAGAGTGCAGGAGTATGATCTACGCGCGTCGGCATGCGTCGCGGCGGGCTGTGGCGCGCGTTATCGGCGACTCTACCTATCGTCTAATGTATCGCGGAGATGGTCGAGGAATGGATATCGAGGATATCAAACGGCGCGTTCTCACCCAGCGGATGCATCGCTATCCTGATGTCGGGCCGGACCGGGCGGGCGCGGGTACGGCCCGATTCCGCCAGGAGACCGGTCGCCTGCGGGTCGCCTTCGCCAGCATTCGTCCGGGGCGTGAGGCTATCGCCATCGACCAGGTACAGCGGTTTGCGCGCCAGCGTGGCATCGAGACGCAGTGGGTTGTCGTGCCGGAGCGCCCGGGCGAGGGGAATCTCTCGCAGGCGTTACACGCGGTCGGTTTCCGCCTGGACGAGAATCTGCTGCTGATGGCCCATGAAGGATTTGTATCCGCGCCGCATAATCCAATGGTGACCACCTCGATTATCGAGACACAGCAGGCGATGTGGCAATACGAGTATGGCAGCCGCCAGGCGTTCTTCGAGGAAGAGCATCCCGCCGAGGCGGCGGTCAGTCAGCGGGCGCGCGAGCGTTGGCGCGAACACGAGCATGGCTGGTGCCGCTATTACGCCGCCGCGATTCAGGGGCGAGCCGTCGGCGGGTGCTACGTGAGCCTATTCGAGGAGATTCCAACCATCCTTGGCGTCTACACCGTGGCGGAGGCCCGACGACATGGCGTGGCGACGGCGCTGCTCGACCGCGCAATCGCCGATCTGGCGCACAATGGCCGCTGGATATCCTGCTTGTTCGTCAAACATGGCAATCCGGCGGAAGCGCTCTATCGCCAGCTCGGATTCGCGCCCCTGATGGACGAACAGACGTGGGTCTGGAACCCGTGGTAGCGCGAGCCAATTTCGCCAGTAATACGAGCCGATTTCGCCAGGAATAGAGGACCGATCCCGTGAGCTTTTCTCCGCAGGGTAACATGCCCGACATATCCGAGAAGTCCGATGCCTCTGATACGGTGTATGCTCCCGGTAGCTTGCGGCTGGTGAGTCTGCTGCTCCGCGGACGCAGACGCAGGCGCGTTGTGACGGCTCTGCGCTCCGGCAATCTGCGTACCATCGCCCAGACCGACCTGCTGACGCCCGCGCGGCTGCCGGGCCTCGCGCGGGATAGTCTGACGTTGCTCATCGCGGGCGGCGCATTCTTCGCCATTGTGAACATCATCGCTTGGGATATACACGGCGTCGCCTCACTTCCAGGGCCAGACTCAACCTTCGTGCGTCTATTTCTGCTGGTGGTCGCGAATCTCATCGCCTACACGATCATGCTGCCGTTGCATGAGGCGGTCCACGCGCTGACAATCCTGCTGCTCGGCGGTCGTCCGCGCTTCGGGCTGCGGCTGCCGTGGGCGGCGTATTGTACCGCGCCGGGCCAGGTGTTTACGCGCCGTGGCTACATGGCGGTCGCGCTGGCCCCGCTGGTGGCGCTAACCATCGTTGGCGTTGTCATCACTGCGCTCTGGCCGCAATGGGCGACGTGGCTCTGGTTTGCCTTCGCGGGCAATATCTCCGGCGCGGTCGGCGATTTGGCGACGGCGTCGGAGGTACGGCGCCTGCCGTCGGGCGCGCTCATCGCGGATAACGAGACCGGCTACACCGCTTACATAGCTGCTGACGCGGAATAGCCCAGCTGTCGCCACCCTCTTCGTCGCATGGTAGCAGAGGGTCCGCGAACAGCTACCTCTCCCTGAGGCTAGGAACAACACTAGCCCTGTAACCTCACCTCTGGCTGGTGTAACCGGCTATCCCCTTGTGACTTCATGTGATAGTGTAGCGGCCGTTTCCGCGCTGGGGCTGCCCAGTGGCGGCGCAAGCGGTGCGGCGCTCTATGAGGCTGCGCGGCATTGGTGGCGGGGTTTGTGCATACGCATAAGGAAAAGGCGAAAGGCAAGGATCAGGGTGAGCTACGAGAAAGAAGGCGCAACGATGAGAGCTGTGTGGCTTGAGACCGATGAGCTAGAAGAGCCAGAAGATCCCCCAATGGGCCGTCAGGCTGCTTATGCTGATCTTGAGACGGAGGATACCCCAGCCCAGGAGGACAGGCCCGTTGCGCGCCGCCCGGCATTCGTGGCTATAGATGACGACGACCTGTGGGAGATCCCCATACGCCTTGCGCCGTAGTTACCCAGCGTTCATGGCGGTATCGCCTGTTCAGCGATGACCTGTCGTTATGAGGAGCAGTATGCGATGGCGAACATAGAGCACAGGGAGTTGACGATTCCGCTCGCCATCCGGATAACACCGGTACAAACGAGAAGTCATGAAGGATGGTGGCACCCCACGGCGGCTGTCAAAGCGGACCCGATCATCCGGCAGTACGTGTCAGCCGCGAGCCGCGATGGATGGGAGCCAGACGGGCCAACCAGCTTCCTTGTGCTCGCTTCTCACGACAGGGTGCGCTATACCGCCAAGTATGGGGCAATCAGCACCGAGTGGAAGTATACCGATTTCGTCAGCGTCACGATCACCATGCGACGCGACGTGCCATAGACATAACTAAATGCCTGGCGCTGGTCGCTACGTAGATGACGCTGAGTGATGAGCGTTGTCCATCCCGTGCTGGAGCGCCTGGTAAAAGGCAAGGACGTCCGCGCGCTCAGGTAGTCCCGCCACCTGGCCATCTCCCAGTTCGATAACGGTCCAGTCGCCGTTCGTCTGGCGGGCGATATCCATCGTAAAGAAGCGGCTGCGCACGCGCTGGGCCAGTTTGACAAAGCGCGCGAGCGTTGGCGCTACGCTACCGTAGTCGCCGGTCTCCCAGTATTCCGCCGTCAGCATCGGCGCGCCGTCCAGAAAGAAGACGCGCCACTCTTTGGTGAGCGGCATGCCGCTTTTGGCGTGGGTCGCTAGCGGCTCTAGCGGGACGAACTCGCGGAAGACCAGCCCTTCGTTCAGGTCGTCGCCCTGTAGCTCCAGAAAGCGCCGCACCACGCGCGCGACCGCCTCGCCATCCGCCGCCGAAGGGATATAGCAGGCGCTCTCCCACTCGTGTTTCCGTGACTTCACGAAGTCTTTGACGATGACAGGCCGCGCGCCGAATGGCTGTAATGCCTGATGTATTTCGTCCATCGATGGCTCATTGCCGCTATGAAGCCAGACCGAGCGCGGTGTCTCTCCCTCGAACAGGGGATACCACTCTGGTAGATAGTGACAGTGGCGATAGGCAGCGGGATCATTGATGAGCAGCACGCCACGCGCCGCCAGTGCGTTGTAGAGCCGCGCATATTGCTCCGGGCGCAGCATCCAGCCGCGATAGACAGCGGCGGCCTGCGGCGACTGCTCTGGAATGCGTCGTACCGCCGCTTCGGTGTCATTGTCATCCACCAGCGCCTCGTAGGAGATCAGCCCATATGCCAGCCCAACAGCCTCGGCGGTGGCGATTTCCTCCGCATAGGCGCTGTCTGGCTGCCGTGGATGGAGCGGGTCGGCGCAATAGATGAGCAGCACGGTTCATCCTCTCTCAATCGACATGATTTCGGCTATTTCAGCAGGTAGCCTACCAGCTCTTTGTAGAACTTGGCAGCCACCGCGGCGGTCATGTCGGCATGGTCACGGATGGGATTGTACTCTACGATGTCGGCGCCGATGATTGGTCCCTCGATGCTCGAAAGCAACCGCAGCACATCGCGCGTGCTGAGACCACCAGGCTCGTGATGGGAGACGCCCGGCGCGAACGCGGGGTCGAGCGCGTCGAGATCAAGCGAGACGTAGATTGGCCCGCGCAGGTCGAGCGCCAGGTCGGGGCGGAACGCGCGCATCTCGATCACCTCAACGCCGAAGTGCTCCGCCTGTTGCCGCTGATGGGCGTTCATCGCGCGGATGCCCACCTGCACCAGCCGTGACGCCAGCCCGTTTTCCATGATGCGCGCGAAGGGACAGGCGTGCGACCGGCGGCTGCCGTCGAACTCGTCGTAGAGGTCGGGATGCGCGTCGATGTGCAAAATCGTCAGCTTGAGGTGGACGCCCGCGACGGCGCGGATAATGGGGTAGGTGATCGAGTGGTCGCCGCCCAGAGCCAGCACGCGCGTGCCAGTGGCGAGTAGCTCCGCCATTTGACGTTCGATATCGGCAAACGCCGCCTCGCCCGTGCCTAGCTCCAGATTGCCTATGTCGTGCCAGTCGCTGCGCGCGCCGAGGTCAACGCCGTCCTCGGTGGTCAGATTCATCGCGCCAGCATGCAGCACGGTGCGGATGCGCGCTGGGGCGAGAGCTGGCCCGTGCAGGAATGACGAGTTCTCGTCGAGCGGTACGCCAACCACTGTTACCTTATCTGCCATGGTCTCCTCCCTGTTAATTCCCCGACGCGGGCTGGATAAGCTGATTACAGGCGGCATTGAAGTCGCTGGCGTTGCCCTGTTGCAGGGTCAGTAGCAGGAACGCAGGCTCGCCCGCGCTAATGGTCAGCTGGCCCTGGTTGAGATTTCCCTGGACGGCGAGTGTCGCGGGAATGACGGATGCACTTCCCCCGTGCGCGTGCAGGGTCAGGCTGGCGGTTGAGCCGGAGAGGCGGCCATCGACGGTCACCGGAACGCGCGCCAGCGTACTGCCAGTCGCCGCGCAGACGCTCCCCGAGCCGCTGATGCCGCCGAGCAGATTCTGCCCCAAGGTGAGCGAAGCAACGACCGCATTCGGGCTGCCCGACCCCTGCACATTGCCCGGTCCAACCCACTCGCCCGCATAGGATGGGCGGCTGAATATATAGACCGCCGTGATCGCTGCCAGCACAACCGTGATTATCACCAGAATGATGAGCGCGCGGACGGCCATTTTGCGCGACGTATCGGGTGCGCTCTCGGTGGATGGTGAAGCGCTGCTCATGTCTTGGCTTTCTGTGACAGGTGAGATGTTGAATGCGCTCTCGGCCTTGAAAGGCCGGGGTATAGGCAGAAGGGCTTGAAAGCCCGACAGGGCGGCAATCGCCGCCCTGCTCGCCCCGAGGGGCGAGACGGCCATTCATGGCCCAATCCCGGTTACTCCGGCCATTTATGGCCGAGACCCGGACCGAAGAGGTCTATTCCCCCACCATCGGCAGATTCATCCCAGTGGCGCGCGCGTGGTCGATGGCGATATCGTAGCCCGCGTCGGCGTGGCGCATGACGCCTGTGCCGGGGTCGTTGGTCAGCACGCGCGCCAGCTTCTCCGCCGCCTCGTCGGTGCCATCGGCCACCACCACGACGCCCGCGTGCAGCGAGTAGCCGATGCCGACGCCGCCGCCATGGTGGAAGGATACCCACGACGCGCCACTGGCCGTATTGAGTAGCGCGTTGAGCACTGGCCAGTCGGCAATAGCGTCTGAGCCATCGCGCATGGCCTCGGTCTCGCGGTACGGTGATGCGACCGAGCCGGAGTCGAGGTGGTCGCGCCCGATGACGATCGGCGCCTTGACCTCGCCGCGCCGCACCAGCTCATTGAAGGCCAGTCCCGCCTTATCGCGCTCGCCATAGCCGATCCAGCAGATGCGCGCCGGCAATCCCTGGAACTGGATACGCTCCTGCGCCATGCGAATCCAGCGGGCCAGCGACTCGTTTTCTGGGAAGAGTCGCAGCATCTCCTCATCGGTACGCTGGATGTCCGCTGGGTCGCCCGAGAGCGCCACCCAGCGGAACGGGCCGACACCACGGCAGAAGAGCGGGCGAATGAACGCCGGTACGAAGCCGGGGAAGTGCATCGCGTCCTCCACGCCGACGCGCAGCGCCTGCCCGCGCAGATTGTTGCCATAGTCGAAGACGACCGCGCCCATCTCGTCGAAGTCCAGCATCGCGCGCACATGCTCCGCCATCGAGGCGAGCGAGCGGCGCTCATACTCCTGCGGATCGCGCTGGCGCAGGTCGTTGGCCTCCTCCAGCGTCAGCCCGGCGGGTACGTAGCCGTTGAGCGCGTCATGGGCTGCCGTCTGGTCGGTGACGAGGTCCATGCGAACGCCGCGCCGGACGATCTCCGGGAAGATTTCGGCGGCGTTGCCCAGCAGCCCGATGCTCTTTGCGACGCCCTGGCTGCGATACTCTTCGGCGCGATGCAGCGCTTCATCCAGGTCGGTCACCATCTCGTCGAGGTAGCCGGTATCCAGCCGCCGCTGGATGCGCGCCGGGTCAACCTCGACAGCGAGGCAGACGCCCTCGTTCATCGTGACGGCCAGCGGTTGCGCGCCGCCCATGCCGCCTAGGCCTGCGGTCAGTGTGATGGTGTTCTTGAGCGTGCCGTTATAGTGCTGGCGCGCCGCCTCAGCGAAGGTCTCATACGTCCCCTGGACGATGCCCTGCGAGCCGATGTAGATCCACGAGCCTGCGGTCATCTGGCCATACATCGTCAGGCCAAGCGCCTCCAGGCGGCGGAACTCGTCCCAGTTGGCCCAATGCGGCACGAGATTCGAGTTGGCGATTAGCACGCGCGGCGCGCCGGGATGGGTGCGGAAGATGCCGACCGGCTTGCCTGACTGCACCAGCAACGTCTCGTCGCCTTCGAGCGACCGCAGCGAGCGCACAATAGCGTCGAAGCAGTCCCAGTTGCGCGCCGCCCGCCCCGAGCCGCCGTAGACCACCAGATCGTCGGGGCGCTCGGCCACCTCGGGGTCGAGGTTGTTCATCAGCATGCGGAGAGCGGCTTCCTGCTGCCAGCCCTTGCACGATATCTCGGTTCCGCGCGGCGCGCGCACGGGTCGTGGGCCGCTATGTTGCTGGCTTGTCTGTTGCTGTTGCTCGGTCATCTTGTCGCCTTCGCCTTCCTCGCTGCCTCGTCGCAATGCTGGGCAATTCATGGTTGCGGCTGTGTATGGAGCCGCCATCGCACGATAGCACGGTGGCACGGATGGTGACAAGGAGGGCTGGCTGGCGGCATACCCTCTCTCGGCCATAAATGGCCGGGGTAATGCCAGACGGGCCATAAATGGCCATCCTGTGGTGTGGCAAGAGTTGAGGCTCACGCCACTATCGCAAAATTGGAGGTATACAGCGAAGCTAGCACGCGGGCAGAGGGGTTGCCGTCTGCCGGTGATGTCATTCTAAACCGCCTTGACGGCGATTTTCGCGGATATAGCGAATGGTGTTAGCACATTGGCGCTGATCTTTGATCAATACCCAGTGATAACCTTCCTGCCAGAGATGGTTGCCGAGATCGCCGCGAAGTTCTGGTGCAACGTCTAATACGCCTCGTGACGTTCGACCTTTAATGAGGTTCAGAATCTTGCCAAGCTGCTGATCGGGAAATGTGACGACCATCAAGTGTACATGCGTGGGCATAATGGTCCAGGCGACACAAGGTATCGCCCAATGCGTCAGCACATCGGCGAAAGCCGTCTCTGCCAGCGAGAGGTACTCAGCTGACTCGAAGACCGGGCGGTTGCGGTAGGTATGGAAATTAACGTGATACATCGCTGGACCAGCACGTTGTTGCGCTGTCTGTCCCATTGCACCATGCCTTTCACTGGTCAACGTAGCTGTTATGAAGGGCGCGTCCTTCGTTCCAAGGCCATTATTACCGCCAGATTGTCGTGATGCAAGAGGGCGCAGTAGAGCAGCATCCGATTCTGAATTGGAGCGAAATGAAGCCACCCACGGGTGATAGGTAGGCGCCGACCTCTCCGTTGCGGAGGCATATTAAGAAGCGCGTGAGAGGTCCGGCGGGCGGCCATTTATGGCCTGTCTGGTCTTACTCCGGCCATTTATGGCCGAGAGAGCAGGCAACGAGCCGGACACTGTTTCCAGCATCCAGCTCGTGTGCGAATCCGTGGGTGTAGTCCGCGGTTAGTTTTGTGGCGGCGTCAGCCAGTCCGGCGTCGTGGATGCGCCGGGCGTCGGCGTCGTGCTCGATGTCCCCGTGCCGCCCGCGCCGTTGGCAGCGCCGCTGTTGCCATCCGCGCCATCGTTGCCATTATTGGCATTGGTGTCATCGGGCAGCGTTGCTGGCTGTCCATCGGCCCCGACGGTTTCAGCGCCGAGGATTGGGGCGACCTCTGCCAGGCTCACACCCGTCTCCACCAGAATCTGGCCGAGTCGCTTGGCGTCAACCGTCTCCTGGCGGCGTAGCTCCTGCGCGATCCGCTCCAGCGTCACCTTATGCTCAGAGAGCATATTGCGCACCTGCTGGTAGGCGGATTGCACCAGATTGCGCGTCTCCTCGTCGATCAGCGCCGCCGTTGCGTCGCTGTAGTCCTTCTGGCCGAAGTCGGCGCCTGGACCACCGAACGGGCTGGGCCGGTCGCTGAACGAGACCAGACCCACGCGGCTGCTCATACCCCAGCGCGTGACCATGCTGCGGGCAATCAGCGTCACCTGCTGCAAATCATTCTCCGCGCCAGTAGTGATGCTGCCAATCGAGACATCCTCGGCGGCGCGCCCGCCCAGCGCGGTCATGATGCGCCCGAACAGGTAGTCGCGCGAGTAGTTGTAGCGGTCGTCCGTCGGCGTATACTGCGTCACGCCGAGCGCCTGGCCGCGCGGTACGATTGTCACCTTGGTCACCGGGTCGGAGTGCGGCGTCAGCAGGCCGACGAGCGCGTGGCCCGCCTCATGGACCGCGACGACGTGCAAGTCCTCCTCGGTGAGCACCAGTGGCCGCTCCGCGCCAAGCTGAATGCGGTCTAGCGCGTCATATAAACACTTCATGTTGACGCGCTCGAGGTTCCGCCGCGCCGCCAGCAGCGCCGACTCGTTGATGAGGTTCGCCAGATCGGCGCCCACCATGCCCGTCGTCATCCGCGCGATCTGCTGGAGGTCAACGTCGCTGGCCAGCGGCACGCCGCGCGAGTGGATCATCAGAATCGCCTGGCGGCCCTTCCAGTCGGGGCGGTCCACCGTCACCCGGCGGTCGAAGCGGCCTGGGCGCAGCAGCGCCTGGTCGAGGTTATCGGGGCGGTTCGTCGCCGCGATAACCACAACAGCCTGGTGCGAGTCGAAGCCGTCCATCTCCACCAGCAACTGGTTGAGCGTCTGCTCGCGCTCGTCATTGGTAGTCAGGCTGGTGCCGCGCTGGCGACCCACAGCGTCGATCTCATCAATGAAGATGATGCTTGGGGCAGCCTTCTTCGCCTGATCGAAGAGGTCGCGCACGCGGCTCGCGCCCACGCCCACCAACACCTCGACGAACTCCGAGCCAGACATCGAGAAGAAGGGGACACCCGCCTCGCCGGCCACGGCGCGCGCCAGGAGCGTCTTGCCGGTTCCCGGAGGGCCAACCAGCAGGGCGCCCTTCGGAATCTTGCCGCCGAGCCGCTGGAACTTCTGCGGCGTCTTGAGGAACTCGACCACCTCTTCCAGTTCGGATTTCGCCTCATCAACGCCCGCCACATCGGCGAAGGTCGTGCTGGGGCGGTCCTCCATGATGAGCTTCGCCCGGCTCCGTCCGAAGTTGAAGATGTTCTGCTGGCTCTGTGTCGCCCGACGTGAGAGCCAGAAGAGCAGGCCGAGCAGCGCCGCGATGGGCAGCACATTGATCAGCAAGCCGATCCACAGATCATTCGAGCCAGACTGCTTGCCAAAGACCTGGACGTTACCCTGGATCAAATCCTGCTGTAACTGTGCATCGTCAGTGAATGGCGGCAGATATGTCTTGAATGTATCAGAAGTGACCTGGGTCTTATCTTGCTGCGTATAGGTGATCTTATCCTTGAGTTGGCCAGTCACATTATGGTCATCGCCTATGGTCACCGTTTTCACATTGCCCGCATTGACCTGAAGCAGGAAGTCGCTATAGGCCATGTTAATCGAGCTAGAGCTGTTGTTCGGTACCAGGTTAACATAGAGCTGGTAGCCGACGATGAGCAGCAGCAGCAGGACCAGCAGCCGGGTAATCCAGCCGAGGCCAGTATTGCCGCGAGGCCGGTTCGTACCATTAGGAGTCTGATTGGGTGGACGTTCCATCGGCGGCCGGGGCGGCGCGCCATCATTGTTATTACGGAGGGCATCAGCTATGGCAGGCGCAGGACGCGTATCCTTCTGCTGCTGTTGCGCCCGTTTCGTGGGCCTGTTGAACATGCTCTCTGGCACCTGCTTTCTCGCAAGGAAAGCGCCCGCGCCCGTGGCGCGAAGCACCGTCTGGCCGGTATTGCCCACATCTGGGCGGCGGCAGACGAGTATTTCTTCATTATAGCGCACCCGATATCAGCCTGCATTGGCGTGAGTGTCATGATGCGTCTCGAACTCTCATACAGTAGTACGTCGCGAAGAGCCATTTGGGTGCAAACACCACGTACCTCTGTCCCCAGTGTGCTAAATACGCCTACGCCGCATGGATACTAGTCTCGATATAGTCATACGTACAGCGGGGTCGCGGCGCGTGCTACAATTCAGAAAGCGATGCCACTTACCCGGCCTATTCCCGCATTATGCACATATCGTACCTGTCCGCAGGAGGAGATGCTTGTGACCGACCAGCAGCGTCCAGTAGATAGCGCCGCGAGCGCGCCCAACCCAACCACCCTGCGGCAACCCGATTCGCTCAACAGCATCGACGATGTGGTCAGCGCGCTCGCCGCCCGCGCCTATATCGCTGACCGTGGGCTAGCCACGGCGCTCTATCTGGCCATCAAGCGCCAGAAGCCACTGCTGCTGGAGGGCGAGCCGGGCGTGGGCAAGACCGAGGTTGCGCGCGTGCTGGCGGATATTCTGCATACGCAATTGATCCGGCTGCAATGCTATGAGGGCATCGACCAGGCGACCGCCGTCTATGAGTGGAACTACGCCCGCCAGTTGCTTGCCATCCGCTTGCTCGACAATGCGCGTGATGGGCGTGAGACGCCCGAGACGGCGCTGGCGCACGTCCGCGATGTCTTCGCGCCGGAGTTCCTGATCGAGCGGCCGCTCTTACAGGCGATCAGCAGCGCGCCGGGCGAGACGCCGCCGGTCCTGCTGATCGATGAGTTGGACCGCTCGGACGCCGAGTTCGAGGCCTTCCTGCTGGAATTGCTGGCCGATTAT
>JAICKD010000064.1 GCA_025928125.1 Ktedonobacterales bacterium | reverse complement strand
TCGACTCGATCTGGGTCTACGATCACTTTCACACCGTCCCCAAGCCGACGCTGGAGACGACGTTCGAGTGCTGGACCATCACCGCCGCGCTTGCCCGCGACACGACGCGGGTCAAGATCGGTCAGATGGTGACCTGCAACGGTTACCGCCACCCGGCGCTCTTGGCGAAGATGGCCTCGACGGTGGACGTGCTGAGCCACGGGCGGCTCTACTGCGGGCTGGGGGCGGGCTGGTACGAGCACGAGTGGCGGGCGTACGGCTACGGCTTCCCGGAGACCCGCGCGCGCATGCGGATGTTTCGGGAGGCGTGCGAGATCATCACCAAGATGTGGACCGAGGAGTATCCAGAGTTCCACGGCGAGCACTACACCATCGACAAGCCGATCAACGAGCCCAAAGGCGCACGCAAGCCCCACCCGTCGTTCTGGATTGGGGGCAGTGGCGAGCAGGTGACGCTCAAGTTGGTCGCCCGCTTTGCCGATGCCTGCAATGTCGGCGGCGGCGACCCGGACGTTGCGGAGCGCAAACTGGCGGTGTTACGCCAGCACTGCGATCAGGTGGGCCGCGACTACGACTCCATCATCAAGTCGATCAGCATCGAGGATATCGTCCTCGTCAGGCAGGGCGAAACGCCGGAGGCGGCGGTGGAGCGGGCGCACAGCGCCATGGACGCCGGATTCGTCGGGACGACGGAGGAGCTGGCGGACCGCCTGCGCGCGCTGGCCGAGCGCGGGATTGACTATGTCATCGTCTCGTTTCCCCGCCTCGCTTACGACCTTGAGCCGCTGCACCGGTTCGCTGAGGAGGTGGCACCCCTCGTCAACGGCTGAGTGTATACCACGCCTTCAGCCCGCTGCTGCTCGCGGGGAGGTCATCATGCCAACACGCGCCAACACGCGCCAACACGCGCCAACACGCGCCAACACGCGCCAACACGCGCCAACACGCGCCAACACGCCGCTATACCTAACGTTGGCCGACTTCCTATTCTGGTGAATGGGCGCTTTGGTCATTTTCGTTAGATGAGGCGGCGCACTGCTAGCGATGGCGATTCTGGCGACTGCGCCTGGGGATCCATGCCGCTCCCAGAGCATGGCATCCCAACCCATGAGACAACATGGCGCATGCCGCCTATTGAGCGCAGCCCAAGCGCGCCAGGGCGCTGCGCGCCCTTTCTTCGCCTGGCACCTGCATACTGTGGTAGAGGTCGGCCGACTCTGCAAGGTATGTGCATCCTTCCTCGAATTCCTGGGGACTTCTGCGTAATTCGCAGAGAAATGATCCGAGTGCAAGACAGGCTTCAGCAATATCGCCACCGTTCTCCACTTCCCGCGCGATCTCCAGGCTTCCTCGATAATAGTCTTCCGCAAAGGGGAAATGCTGTCGTCGTTCCGCGATGACTCCCAACTGGCGCAGATTGACCCCTTCGCCACGGCGATTCTCGATCTCGCGCGCGATCTCCAGACTGCGCGCATACAGCGCCTCGGCCTTGTCATCGTGTCCCTGTTCCAGCGCGATGCGGCCCAGCAGCGAGTGGTCGACCCCCTCTCCGCGCAAGTCCTGCACCTCGCGACGGACGCTCATACTCTGGTCGAGCAGGGCTGTTGCTTCATCGTATTGTCGCTGTTCAATCGCCACCAACGCAATCTGTGAAAGGGTAGCACCTTCGTCCGAACGCGCATGGATTGTGCGAAAGATCTCGAGACTCTCGCGGAAGTAACGGCGGCTCTCTTCATACTCCCCTTTGTCGAGATAGAACCGTCCAAACTGGCACAGGTCAACGGCCTCACCATAATGATCTCCGGTCTCGTCGCGCAGGTCGAGGCTCTTCTTGAGGTATTTTTTTGCCAAGACAAAATCGCCACGCGCGATACAGAGTTGGCCGAGCAGAGAATTTACAATGGCTTCGCCCACGAGGTCGCCATTCTCTTGCCGCACAGACAGCCCCTGCTGGAAGAGGGCCTCGGCCTCGCGCCAATGTCCGCTCACTGGTTCCAGATGCGCGAAGGAGGAGAAGTCATCGGCCTCCAAGTCCTCGGGATCAGGCTCACTAGAGGCATTACCCAGCGCCTGCTGATCAGTTGACTCAGACTCACGGAAAAGGGCGAGCGCCTGCTGAAACTTCTCCTCGGCTTCGCTGATTTCACCGCGCGCCTGAGCGACCTGGCCCAGGTACATAAGATTTGCCGCGCGAGCATCGTCATCCTGTTCTGCGATGCTCATGTCTAGCGCCTCATCAAAATACTGCCTGGCCTCTGTCAGCCTGCCTTGTGCTTTGGCGATCAGACCCATGCTGGTCAGGACAAATCGCTCTCGCTTGCGATCACCCAGCCGCTGTTGGAGCAGCCGATACTCCAAGAGCGTGCTCTCCGCCTCGGGGAATTGCCAGGTCTTCGCGAGCGCCGCGCCATGCCCAAGAGACAGGCGTGCGGCGCGCCGCCAATCGTCATGTTCCCCGCTCTTCCTGGCAATCTCGTGGGCTGCCTTCTCGCCCCAGGCCAGGTAGATCCTGCTCGTGTTGTCGCGGCCGCGTGTCTCCCAGAAGACGCGCATGCCATCACAGAGCGAGGCCACTAACTCATGTTCGCCGTGTTCGTGCGCCCACGCCAGTGCGCCGATAATGTTCGCCTCATCAGGAGCGAGCCAGCGTCCGGGAATGAGACTAATGTACTCGGCGTAATAGTGCGCAGCCGCACGTTCGGCGCTGAGTCGCCGTTCTTTTCTCACCTGTCCGAGCATCTCCTCAGCGAGCGCGCGGAGCAGCGGGTGAAGGACGATGCGATCACGGTCCGCGGGGATTGGGATGTGGTCGTTCAAGCGCGCATCAGCAAACGCACGTCGAGCGAGGGTATCGATGCCGCTCTTAGCATCGCCTATATCTACTGCCTTGGCGACTTCGAGTATGGCGTTTCTCCCGATGTCATTGGATCTGAATATCGCGAGAATTGCGAAGAGATGACGGTCGTCGTTTGATAACTCACGTACGCTTTGATAAAACGCCAGTTGTACCGGAAACTGCCTCCCAGCTTTGGAGGATGTAGCGTCTTTGGCCTTTGCGTCATTGGAAAGTTCTGCCGCGATGGACACGAGTGGGCGACGCGAGACGGCGGCATAGGCGGCAGTCAATTTCAGCGCCAGCGTATGCCCCCTGAGAATCTTCAAGATACGGGAAGCCGCTGCGTTCTCTGATGCGCTAAGCATGAGGCGGTCTCCTCTCGTTGGGGTCAGTGAAGAAGTCCATCCCGTCGTTGGGCAGCATCGGAGTCAGCTTGACACGTATCGCGCTCGCCACACTGGCCAAAGCGCGGCCATTTAACGATGTAATGAGAATCGCGACGCCAGTAGAATAGAGCAATTCTAACATACGCGCCATATCTTGACTGAGTTCGAGATCATCGAAGATGATGGCCGTATCTTTGCCAGCCAAGAGGCGTCGTCCCTCGGCGAATAGGCCTTCGGCATCGGTCGCCACAGGCGGACGGCGTTGTGAGTCAAAGCGGGCTAACGCGTCGCGCAGAATCGTCGGCGGATTGCCGGTTCCAGAGCAGAGGACCACCGCGATGCCATCTTGAAAGTTGCCGTCCATTCGAAGCAAGCGCATAGCCTCCGTCGCAAGGAGGGTTTTGCCGATTCCTGGTTCGCCTTCAATGCAGACGATGCGTCTGCCGCCTGCGGGATCCAGGTTTTCCATCACTCTGCCAAGTTCGTTACTGCGACCATGAAGCCGATACTCCCGCGCCAGCATCCGTAAGTCGAAGGGTGGGCCGAACTGCCCACCAGGGGGTGTGGCCATTGGATCAGCAAAGTCATTCGATGATTTAGACGAACCGTTGCCGCCAGACCGGAGAGGCGTCGATTCGAGTCGCTCAAACATGCCGACGATGTGCGATGCGACCATTTCAAGACGACGTTTCGCGGGAAGAGTTCTCAGGCCAAAATGCCGCAACGCGCGCCAGTCCGCAAATTCATATTTGGCAAGGCGATACTCCATGGAGTCTTCGGGATATTGTTGTGAGGCCGCAATTTGGATGCAATTCATATAGTGTACCGGAAAGACAAGATGCCCACTTCCTGTGTTTTGTTCTCTGTTCCAGAAGTAATGAAACTCCTTGCGACACCAGCGGCTCTCGAAATAGTGTGGGGCCAGAATTGGCACAAAAATGGCAGACTGTGAAAGATAGTGCGCGATTCGCTCCGCCCATTGCTGGCCAGTAGTGATATGTGTTCGATCCTGAAATAGATGAAAGTCATTCTTTCCTAACTGAACGCGCACTTCTCCTTCAAGTCGGTCGCGAAATCTCGATAAATAGTTGTTGTCATGGCGATCATTCATATGGGCGTAACTCATAAATGCGGTCCGCTGACTCACCGGTACTGTGTTCACCATCCACTAATCCTAGCGCCAATTTACGAAGGATGAGCAATTCCTTGATGACGATAAGTATGCACGGATATGCTGCAAAACGCAATGGTTGCGGATGTGATGACACGCGGAGAGTAGTGCGATCCGCCGTTGGGCCGCACATCGCTTGACGCGGGCAGCCCAGAGGAGTCAAATTGACATAGGCGCATCGGCCTGGTGCTAGCATTGGTTGTGATTGTGGCTGTGATTGCGCCATCCCGGTAACAACCTGGCAGAAAGGGGCTTTAGCCCGCCGCAAGCCGCTGGGTCTTGACCCAGGCGGTGAGGCGTGTGTGGCTTGATCCCTTGCATGGCGTATACCAATATGATATACTTCTTGCATGAGAAAGCTTACCACCATTCGACTTGATGATGCGGACCGTGCTGCCATTGCCGTCATTCGGCAACGATACGGCGTGGCGAGCGATAGCGACGCGATTCGCCTTGCTTTGCGATTGGTGGCTGAATCCAGGCGGGTAGACATTCGACAGGATGCAGGGGATGCAGGGGATGCAGACAACCGTGGCCGAAACGAGCCTGCGTAAAACCTACAAGTACAAACTCAAGCCGACACCCGACCAGGAGCAGAAACTTGAGCGTGTCTTATGGCAGTGTCGCAGGCTCTACAACACGGCGCTTGAACAGCGCATCACGCTCTACCGACAGCGCGGTATCTCCCTCTCACGCTATGAGCAAGAGGCTGAGTTGAAAGACCTCCGTGCCGCAGTGCCAGAGTACGCGGCTATGCAATGCATAGCCACGTCTTGCAGGACGTGCTGGCCCGGCTCGACAAGACCTATCAGGCATTCTTTCGCCGCATCCGTGAGAGCCGAGCAGGACAGACGCCGGGATTTCCGCGCTATCAGGGCCGCAATCGCTACCACTCCTTCACCTACAAAGAGTTTGGCAACGGCGCGCGGCTCGATGGGATACTTGACAACGGTTTTCTGGTTCTCTCCAAAATCGGGCGCGTCGTCGTGCGCTGGTCACGCCCACTCGACGGGACGCCCAAGACCGTCACCATCTCCCATGAGGCCGACGGCTGGTATGTCTGCTTCTCCTGTGCGGACGTGCCTATGCAGCCGCTTGAGCCAACCGGGCAAGAGACCGGGATTGATCTTGGGTTGGAATCGTTCGCCACGCTCTCAGACGGGACGATGATCCACAACCCGCGCTGCTACCGCCGTGCCGAACGCCGCTTGAAAACGGCTCAACGCAAGGTGTCGCGCCGCAAGAAGGGGAGCCACCGCAGACGCAAGGCGATCAAGCTGCTGGCGAAAGCGCACCTGAAGGTGAAACGCCAGCGAACCGATTTCCAGCACAAGGCGGCGCTCGCGCTGGTGCGTGAGTACGACGCGATGTATCACGAAGATTTGCAGGTCGCCAACATGCTCAAGAACCACCATCTCGCGAAATCCATTGCGGACGCTGGATGGAGCGCGTTCTTGAGCATCCTCGCCGCCAAAGCAGCATACGCTGGGCGTCGAGTCGTAGCCGTGCCGCCTGCCTACACCAGTCAGACCTGTTCTGGCTGTGGCGCGGTGGTGAAGAAGGGCTTATCCGTCCGCTGGCACGCCTGCCCGGACTGTGGAACGAGCTTGCATCGAGACCACAACGCCGCGAAGAATATAGAAAGGCTTGGGCAAAGCCGTCAGGGAGAGGTGGCGTAGGCCGCCCCGGAGAACTGAGAATCCGTCGGGCTTCAGCCCGTGCGGAGTGTCAAAACCGACAGTGGGGGATTGCCTCCGCTGGCGCAAAGAGGAGATCATCGCAGTGGCCTCGCTACTTATCCAGCATGCCCACCTCGTCGTCACGATGGATGACGCCGATACGCGCATCGCCGATGGCGGCATCTATATTGAAGATAATGTCATCCGCCAGGTCGGCGAGAGTGACACGCTCGCGCTGGAGCGCCCCGCCGATGTCACGATCGATGCGAGCGGCATGGTTGTGCTGCCGGGGCTGATCAATACGCACCACCACTTCTATCAGACGCTGACGCGCAACCTGCCCGCCGCGCAGAATGCCGATCTGTTTACCTGGCTGCGCGTACATTATCCCATCTGGGCGGGGATGACCCCTGAGGCGATCACGGTCAGCACGAAGGTCGCGATTGCGGAGCTGATGCTCTCCGGCTGCACCACTTCCAGCGACCACACCTACCTCTGGCCCAACGGCGCGCGCCTGGACGACCAGATTGCGGCGGCGCGTGAGATGGGTTTCCGCTTCCACGCCGCGCGCGGCTCGATGTCGGTTGGTGAATCGCAGGGCGGTTTGCCGCCAGATCGTGTCGTCGAGGGCGAGGACGCCATCTTGCGCGATTCACAGCGGGTCATCGAGGAGTACCACGATGCGAGCCGCTATAGCATGCTCCGAGTCGTGCTGGCCCCGTGCTCGCCCTTCTCGGTCTCGCCGGACCTGATGCGCGAGAGCATTGCGATGGCGCGCGCCTACGGCATCCATTCCCACACTCACCTGGCTGAGACACGCGACGAGGCGGCCTACTGCGCCGAGACATTTCACCGCACGCCGGTAGAATTAGCGGAGGATCTTGGCTGGGTCGGCGACGATGTGTGGCACGCGCATATGGTGCATCCCTCCGACGATGAGGTGTTGCGCCTGGGCGGCACGCATACGGGCGTCGCCCACTGCCCGACCTCGAACATGCGCCTGGCTTCGGGCATCGCTCCACTGGGCGCGCTCCGTCGTGCTGGCGCGCGCGTTGGCCTGGGGGTGGATGGCTCGGCCTCCAATGATGGCTCTCACTTGTTGGCTGAGGCGCGGCAGGCGTTGCTGCTCCACCGGGTCATGGGCGATCCCGCCGCGATCACGGCCCACGAGGCGCTCTGGCTCGCCACACGCGGCGGCGCAGCTGTGCTTGGACGCGACGACATTGGCATGCTCGCGCCCGGCATGGCGGCGGATATCATCGGCTATCGGCTCGACACGTTCGGGCTTGCCGGAGGCGCTATCCACGATCCACTGGCGACGCTGGTGTTCTGCCAGCCTCCAAACGTGGACCTGAGCATTATCGATGGCCGCGTGCGGGTGCAAGATGGTCAACTGCTCGATCTCGATCAACAGGCGCTCATCGCACGACACAACGCGATTGCGCAGGCGCTGGCCAGGGGAGAGTTGCGATGACGATATCGTTGGATCGCCTCAACGCACTCGATCAGTCGGATTTCGTCGCCGCGCTCGGCGGGATTTTCGAGGGGCCGCCCTGGATCGTTACCGAGGCCTGGGCCGCCAGACCGTTCGGCGACGTGGACGCGCTCTATGCCGCGCTCTGCCGGGTGATGTACGCCGCTGCCTCCGAGCGGAAGGTGGCGCTCATCCAGGCTCACCCCGATCTCGTTGGCCGCGCCGCACGCACCGGCACGCTGGGGGCAGCCTCGACTGCCGAGCAGGCAGCGGCTGGCCTGAACGATCTTGCGGCTGATGAAATTGCGACGTTCGAGCGACTCAACGCCGAGTATCAGCAGCGCTTCGGCTTTCCCTTCGTCATCTGCGCGCGCGAAAACAAGAAGGAAAGCATCCTTACCGGTTTCGCCGCCCGTATGCGCAACACGCGCGAGCAGGAGATTGCCACCGCGCTGGATGAGATCGCCAAAATTTGCCGTCTCCGCCTGCTCGACACGATTCAGTAATCGCGGCCTCGCATCGACGTGCTACACTGGTTGCACCGCACCAGATATGGGGCGCGTCGTGCGTTGCGCGATGGGGCAACCTGATTCCATCTGATCCAGCGAGAGGGGGCGGCATGGACGACGATTCTGCGCGTGAAGTCAGCTATGAGATTAGCTACGGCAAGCTCCGGGTCCCACTCTACCGCGTCTATGCCAGCCCACTTTCCGGTGTGCCTCCTATCCCAGAATCCGCCTTCACTGGCCGTCCAAACATCCTCGTCGGGCTGGAGATCGACCTTGAGGTCTTCGGCGAGAACTTCTTGGCTGCGTATACGGAAGGGGACAATTCGCGGGTCGTGGCAACCGACAGCATGAAAAATGTCATCTTGCAGCAAACGCTGACCTACGATGGCGCGACGATGGAGGGACTGCTGGCGCACCTGGGGGGCTACTTCCTCGCCACCTACGACGACATGGAGCGGCTGCGACTGACAGCGCGCGAGTTGCCCTTCGCTCCCGTGCAGGTTCCCGCGCAGGATCAAAGCGGCTTCACCGACAGCACGACGCTGTTTGAGCGGCGTCATGGGAGCTTCAGCAGCGCCACACTCAGCATGGAGCGGGGAGAGCACGGTAGCGCGATTATCACGGACCATCGCTGCGGACGCAACGGGCTAGAGCTGCTCAAGGTTACGGGTAGCTCGTTCACCCGCTTCGTGCGCGACGCCAATACGACGCTGCCCGAGCGCGGCGACCGTCCGCTCTTCATCGACCTGGATGTCTCCTGGCGCTACGCCGATACGGCGGACATGCTGGCCCCCGACCATAGTCGCTACGCTCCCACCGAGCAAATACGCGACCTCGCGCAGACGGTGTTTCACGAGTTCGTCAGCGAGTCCATTCAGCATCTGGCGCATGAGATGGGAATGCGCATCCTCGCGCGCTTTCCGCAGCTTAGCGAGGTATCTTTTGAGGCGCATAACCGCACGCCCGACCCGGTCGCCACATCCGCTACCGACCCCAAGGTCAAGGTCTACAGCGCGCCCTTCCCGGCCTACGGACTGATTCGCCTGACCGTGCGCCGTGGCTCCCAGTCAGATGTTGGCTCACCGCCCGGATCGGAAGAGGCGTCGTGATGAAAGGCTCTCTCACCACACACGTTCTGGACCTCGCGCGCGGCTGCCCCGCCGCCGATGTGCGCATTGAGCTCTGGCGCCTCGATGCATCTGGCGGCGGTCGCGAAGTGCTCGTCACCATACGCACCAACGCCGATGGCCGCACCGATAAGCCGCTGCTCGCGGGCGCCGACTTCACCGCTGGCAGCTACGAGCTGCTCTTCGACGTTGGCGAGTACTTCGCGCGACAGGGGACGACGACAGCGCCTGCCTTTCTCGGCCAGGTACCTGTGCGCTTCTCTATCGCCGATCCCACGGCCCACTATCACGTGCCGCTGCTCGTCACGCCCTGGGGCTATAGCACGTATCGCGGGAGCTAGGAGGAATTTGCCATGACATCAACGTCATCGTCATCCTACACCGATGCGGCGCGCCTCGTGCTTGAGCGCTGCGACCAGCTTGGCAGCTATAGCGAAGAAGCCGACCGCCGCACGCGCCGCTATGGCACGGAGGCGATGCGGAAGACAAACGAGGCGGTGAAGGGCTGGATGCTGGCGGCGGGCATGCAACCGAGGCAGGATGCTATCGGCAATCTCGTGGCGCGCTACGAGGCCGCCACATCTGACGCGAAGACGTTGGTGCTGGGATCGCACCTCGATACGGTGCGCGATGCGGGCAAGTATGACGGGCCGCTCGGCGTGCTGGTGGCGTTGGCCTGCGTCGAGCGTCTGGCCGCGCGCGGTCAGCGTCCGCCCTTCGCCGTGGAAC
>JAICKD010000835.1 GCA_025928125.1 Ktedonobacterales bacterium | reverse complement strand
GAGACGGCGCTGATGCCGCTGCGCGCGTGGCAGGATATTGGCCGCTACTGGCTCTTCATCGAGGGCGCGCTCCCCGGCGTGCCGATCCCCATTGGCGCCGACGCGCTCGAATATGCCGCCGCCGAGGCGATGTCCGAGCTGAATCTCACCGAGGTGCCGCGCATCTGGTTGCAACTCGTCGCCCAGCATAACGCGCACTGAGCCCCACTGAGCTGCTCGTGGGACGCTATTGACGGGCGGTAGAGCGCGGCGTACAATACCGAACAGCAATACTGTACAGAATGAAGTATTGTATACTGTGTAATGTCCGATGCCGCGACTGGCATGAGGATGTGTCACGGTGAAACTACACTCGAACGGACGCGCGAGACGCCACGCGGTCGGCGCGCGGCGAAAAGGAGCGAGCTTCGATGGCTGATATGTCTGAAACCACAACCGTCCTGGTAACGCTGACGCCTGACGCGGCAGTGAAGGTGCGCGAGCTGCTTGAGGCTGAGGGCAACCCCGACCTGGGACTCCGCCTGTTCGTCGCGGGCGGCGGCTGTTCGGGTATGCAATACGGCATGACGCTGGACGAGTTCCAGGAAGGCGATGAGGTGCTTGAGGTCGAGGGCGTGAAGATGCTGCTCGACGAGATGAGCGCCGCCTATGTCTCCGGCAGTGTCGTCGATTACGTCGATAGCCTGATGGGCGCTGGCTTCACGGTGAACAACCCGAACGCCGTCTCCACCTGCGGCTGCGGACACAGCTTCCGCACGGCGGGCGATACAGGCGATGCGCGCTCCTGCGGCTGCGGCCACTAGTTCGCCGGGCCGTTCGCTGATGTTTGGAGGCGGCGATGGAGCAAGACTTTCTGAACCTGCCCGCCGATCTCTTGCCCGATGACCCGGCTGATCGCAGCGTCTATCGCGAGGCGTATCAGGCGGGCTACACGCGGACGCTTCGTGAGCTTGAATGGGCGCGTGAGCAGGGGTGGCGTCCGACGGAGCGCCAGATCGTGCGCGCGCTGATGCAGGCGATGCGTGTCTTCAGCGCGGTGCGTAGCGGCAAGCCCATCGGCGGGCGGCATCCCGCCTGGCTGCGCGGGCGCGCCGATGCGCTGCGTTCACTGCTGCATAACGGCGTCGGCTTCGATCCATCCGACTCTTCGGACGCCTGAAGAACGACGTATGAGCGCCGGATACTTTCTCATTCAGGGTGAGTATCCGGCGTTTTCGTATGGGCTGGCATAGGCTGGCGGTTAAAACCGCGCCTGAACGGCCTGTGGCCACAAAGCCCGCCTGCGCGGGCTGCAGACCGTAAAACGATGTTCTTCCGCATACCTGCATGCACGGATGAATGATGAACCTGGAGAGAACCTGCGTAGGCAGGTTTCGTGGCCGACCGAGCGGAGCGAAGGGAGGCCGTTCAGGCGCGGTTTTAACCGCCAGCCTCCGAAGGGGTATTTCCGATGCCACGAAGCGCAACGAAGACAAAGAAGAAGCCCACCCTCCCGGCGACGCTGGAATCGCGACTGACGGAGACGCTCATCACGCTCGCGGGCGTCCCCAGCGTCTCAGGCCAGGAGGAGGCTGTGCGCGTGTGGATCGCCGGGAAGCTGGAGGCGCAGGGCCTGACGCCTATCACCGATGGCGCGGGCAACCTGATCGCTCGCATCCCCGCGCGGCCAGCCACACGCGACGCCGAGCCGCCGATTCTGCTCAACGCCCACATGGACCGCGTGCCGCCGGGGCTGGCGCATCGGCCTGTCCTGGCTGACGGCATCCTGCGGAGCGACGGCGCCACCAACCT
>JAICKD010000187.1 GCA_025928125.1 Ktedonobacterales bacterium | reverse complement strand
CTATCTCGACTATTGCAGCAACGCCCATATCTGCGTCAATAGCCCCGGGTCGGGCGCGCCGTTCACCTTTGTCGGCTTCGATCAATACGCCAGCCACACCGGCGGCTATATCACCGCCCGCTTGCAAGTGGGGAGCATTGCGGCCCCGGGCTGTCTCAACGATCCGCAATATTACTCTGGGACGCCGAAATACACGATCTACCAAGACGGCAACTCAGCAAGCTCGACCTCGCCAACCTACCACTTCCTTATGCCGCCAGGTACCCGCGTCAGCTCGTATCTCGGTGGGGGGACCGCTGGCTCGACCTACGCCTACTTCTGCAGCGCTGGAACACAGGCCACCATCGTCAACTTTCTGAAGCAGGCGATGCAGAACGACGGCTACGCGGTCTCGTACGTGACAGCAAGTGGATTCCACGCCGAGACTGGGAGCAACCCGACGTATAACATCGACGTGAGCGTGTCCAGCCCAGGAAATTACTATCTGCGGGTCTTTGTCCCGATTTAGGGCCACTCTGGCAGGTGATTTGCCATTCCGCGCCGCCGTTCGGTATCATGAAGGCTCATGACGACCGCTGTTTCCGCACGTAGCACAGCGGTTATGTCATCGCAGACTCAGCAACTCATGATGCTAAGGAGCAGCGCGTGCAGGACGATGGGCCGAACACTTGGAGTTCTCACAAGTATGATGCGCCTGGACGGGCGCCGGGAGAAATGCCCGTCTGGCCGGAGATGAATACGGGTGCGGATGCGCGCCGCCAGCGTTACTCCGCCGGGGTCGCGCGTCCGACGACGCTCGCCGCCATCCTCGCCGTCAGCATCGGGGCCAATGTAGCCCTCATCGCCGCCTTGCTGGCCGTCGTCCTGCTGGCGCGCGCGGGCTACTTCGCGCCGTCTCCGCAGGCCGGGACAGGGGCGGGCATAGCCGCGACCAGCATAGCAAGCACGACGCCATCGCCTTCGCCCAGCGCCACACCCGCCACTGGCGGGCTCCAGGTCACGCCGACCAGCGTGCGTCTGGGCTGCGACTCAGGCCAGCAGTCCCAGTATGTGGTGCTGGCGAATAGCGGATCGGACGGCGTCGACTGGGAGGCGGAGGTCTCTGGCGGGTCAGACCAGGCGGGCGTCTCGATCTCCCCCCGCCACGGCACGCTCCGACCCGGAACGAGCATCGTGATTCGCCTCCAGAACACCTCGCAGAACGACGGCCGCCAGGGAGTCATCATGTTCAACATCGATGCGCAAACAGCCGGGTCGCCGCCCACGCTCAGCTACACCACTGAGGGCTGTTAGCATCCCTGGTATAGCGCGGATCTTAGCGTCATCGCGCGTCGCAACCTCCTGCCTTGATCTGATGTGCCAACTATGCCACCTGTATCATTTGACGGCACTGTTACACGCCGAATGACTCGTTGAGCGACATCTGTTATAATAGCTATCTGCAGAGTAGAATCGGCTTGCTTGAGAACTTGAGTCTCGGCAAAGGGCTGAGTGGGTGGGGCGGCGGATAACGCCGGGCGTCTCTGCGCACGCTCCACTCCTCGTGCAACAAATCTGATTCCTTGTGCAACCAAGCTCACGGTTTTGGCAGGGTTCTTGCTACTACCTTCCATATCACCGAGAATTGCCCTCGCCTCACACCTTCCTCGCATAGACCGTCGTTGCAACGATTCAGCATTCTGCCTCAGAGGAGAAACATCCGCATGTTCGCGTGGAAACCTGATTCGCGCCCTATGCGCGGCGCAACGGTTAGCGCACTCTTCACCCGGCGCCCGCGTCATTGGGCTTATCTGTTGGTTATCGCCCTGCTGCTGAGCGCCGGAGCCGCCTTCATTCCTCTGCAACCAAACATCGCGCGGGCCGCGGACTCGAACCCCATCGTTCTCGAAAACCAGCAGCCAGGAACCACCAGCTGGCAGTTCGACAACTTCAACAAGGAATCGCACCACGAGATCGAAGGCTACGCATCGCTGACCAGCGTCAGCCAGGGGAGCCAGATCAGTTTTATGGTCTCGCTCTCGGCGACAGCGCAATACACGATGGACATCTACCGCATGGGTTACTATCCCCACGGTACCAATCCCGACGGCTCGCAATGCAGTCCCTGCGGCGGACGGCTCATGCAGCATGTCGGGCCACTCACCGGTTCGCCACAGGCCGCCTGCCCAACCACCACATCGGGCGCGGACTTTGGCATGATCGAGTGCCGGTGGAACGCGAATTATACGCTCACCGTCCCCTCAGCCTGGACGACCGGAAACTACATCGTCAAATTGATACGCCTGGATGATCATCTCGAAAACTACATGACGTTTGTGGTGAAAGATCTCTCCAGCACGGCAGATATTGTCTACTCGATGGATGTCACCACCTGGCAGGCATACAACTACTGGGGCGGCGCCGGGAACAACAATGTTGGCTACAACCTCTATGGCAAATTCAACGACTCCTCCCAGGCGTTTCTCGGCGACACCCGCGCCTACACCGTCTCGTTTGATCGCCCGTACATGGTGCAGGGATCGGAGGACGGAGCGGGAAATTTCATGCTCTGGGACTATCCCATGATCCGCTGGATGGAGGCGCAGGGTTACAACATCACCTACGTCACCGATGTGGACCTGGAGGCGAACCCAAACCTGTTCGCCGGACATAAGGTGTTTGTGAATACTGGCCACGACGAGTACGCCTCCGACAATATGCGCGCGAACCTTCTGAATTTCATCAATAGCGGCGGGAGCGCGGCATTCTTCAGCGCCGATGACATCAGCCGCCGTATGACCTGGGCGAATTCGATTTCCGGTCAGCCCGACCGACGCGAACACTGCGATAAAGGCGCGCTCCCCGGCTCGACGACGGGCGACTGGCGCGGTACGACGCCACCGCAGCCCGAAAACCAGATTACTGGCTCGCTCTCGAATGGCGCGGCGGCGGCACGCCCGTTCCTGGTCTACGATCCGACCAGTTGGGTCTTCGCCGGAACTGGCCTGGCGAAATACAATGGCACAGTCATTACCAGTGGAGCAGGGCAGAACGCCATCGCGGGCCTGATTGGCTACGAGTTCAGCACGCGTGCGGTCAACGACCCGACGCTTTCCGCGTACGTCTCCTATGAGCCTGCCAGTCTACAGCAGGTTGGGCATTCGTTCGTCCCGGCAGCGGACAATGGCGTCAATTCCTGGGCCGATACCACCGTATACACCTCTCCAGCGGGTGGAACCGTCTTCTCGGCGGGTACCATAGAATGGGCATGGGGAGTCGACAACGGCTTCAACGATGGCTTCTGTGATTGCAACCCCGGCTTTGCCAATGCAAAAAGCCAGCTCATCACAGCGAACGTCCTGAATCGCTTAGTCTCTGGGAACACCATTCCCCCCGCGCCTGTCGTCAGCCTGTCGCCATCAAGCGTCAGCTTCGGCAATCAGAATGTCGGCACGACGAGCGCGGCCCAGACAGTTACACTGACCAACACCGGCACTGCGCCATTGACTATCACCGGTCTCGCGGTGAATGGCGCGAACGCTGCCGACTTTGCCCAGTCAAATACCTGCCCGGCCAGCCCAAACACATTGGCTGCTAACGCTTCCTGTGTTATCAGCGTCACGTTCTCGCCTTCGGCGACCGGAGCGCGGAGCGCCAGCATCGGCATCACCAACAACGCCAGCGACAGCCCTCAAAACATTCCACTGACCGGGACCGGCGTAGTCGCCGCGCCAACGGTTACCGTAAGCCCGACGAGTCTCAGTTTTGGCAATCAGAATGTCGGCACGACCAGCGCCGCCCAGACCGTCACGCTGACCAATTCAGGTACAGCCGCGCTAACGATCAACAGTATCAGTGTGACCGGGACAAACGCTGCCGACTTTGCGGAGACAACCACCTGCCCGCTGGCTTCCAGCACGCTGGCTGCTGGCGCCAATTGCACGATTCGGGTCGCCTTCACACCTTCGGCTGCTGGCGCTCGTAGCGCGAGCGTGAGTATCAGCGACAATGCGGCGGGCAGCCCACAGAGCATTCCCCTCAGTGGGACCGGCGTCGTTTCAGCGCCCACAGTAACGCTCAATCCGACAAGTCTCAGTTTCGGCAATCAGAGTGTTGGCACAACCAGCGGCGCGCAGTCTATCACGCTGACGAACAGCGGGACGGCAGCGCTCACGATCAGCGGCATCACGGTGAACGGCGCGAACGCCACCGATTTCGCGCAGTCGAATACCTGCCCGCTCAGCCCGGCCACCCTGGCAGCCACGGCAAGCTGCACACTCAGCGTCACCTTCACGCCATCGGCAAATGGCGCACGCTCCGCGACCCTGAGCATCAGCGACAATGCGGGCGGTAGCCCACAGAGCGTTCCGCTGACGGGGACAGGGGTAACATCCGCCCCAAGCGTGACACTCAACCCAACATCGCTCAGTTTCGGCAATCAAAATATTGGTACGACGAGCGCCGCCCAGACTGTTACGCTGACTAATACTGGCACGGCGCCACTGACGATCACCAGTATCACCGTGGGTGGGACGAATGCGGCTGACTTTGCCGAATCGGCCAACTGCCCAATGAGTCCGAGCACCCTGACCTCTGGGGCCAGTTGCACGATCACCGTCACGTTCTCGCCCTCGGTTGCTGGTTCGCGTAGCGCGACCATAAGCATCAGTGACAATGCTGGTGGCAGCCCACAGAGCGTCGCGCTCTCAGGCACAGGTGTTACGCCCACCATTGGGATGACGCTGGTTGGCAGCTCGACGGCCAATGGCAACTTTGGCGCGGGCGTTAAGATCAAAGTTCCTACGGTGCAGGCGGGCGATCTCTTGATCGCGGCGGCAGGCACAAACGGCTCGCCCGCAAGCTGGACCACCCCGGCTGGCTGGACAGCGGGAACCGGAAGCGGCCATCCTGATGGGCAGGGGCTGAACTGGTGGTGGAAGATCGCGACAAACGCCGACTCAGGAGCGACCATCACCCTGAAAGCGGCTTCTTACGCGGATGGCGGCGGTATCGTCCTCGATTATCGTGGCGCATCGGCCAGCCCCATCCTGGCGGTGAGCGCGCTGGCCACAAACGACAACGGGGGCGACGGCCATGTGACCTCGGCCCAGTTCAATGGTGCCTCGTGGAGTGGGACATCGAGCGTCGTGAGCCTGCTGCTGATGAGCTGGCAACCCGCAAATGCCACCGTCACCTGGCCCACGGGCTACTCAACGCAGGCAACCGCGAACGATGGCTACGGCTTCGTCATGGCAGGCGCGAATCTGACGGCGCAGTCGCTCAGCAGCCTGAGCGCCCAAACAGTCACGCTATCTGCCTCGCAGGCAACCGTGCCGACCTTGCAGATTGCGGTCGTCGAGGCGTCGGGATCACAAAAAGCAGATGATGACTGATACACCGGGTCTCACAAAGGCCGCCGTTTGCTCACGCGAATCGCGTGGTAAGCGGCGGCCTTCTCATTGCCAGGCCGGATGCCATCAGTCCAGTGGCGCGCCATCCATGTCGCCCGGAGCCTCGCTGGTGGATGTAGCGTCAGACATACCGTGGGTCGCGTCGGCGGGCGCACCAGGCGATACATCGCCAGTACCGGCTGTTATGGCTTCGAGCGGTGCGGTTGGCGCGCCGCTGAGCGTCGTGTCTGCCGCCAGCAGCTCTGCCAGCGTCGGCGCATCACTCGCCGCTAGGCCGCTTGCCGCCAGCTCCTGGAGCATCTCCTCCTTCGACCACTGCATCCGGACCATACGCACCCGTGCGACGAGGATCGCGGCGGGGAACCACACCGCCGTCATCAATAGGAGCAGCAGCGAGATCACCAGCAGACCCGCGTCGCTTTGCATGGCGGACAGCGCGCAGTTGAGTGGCGCGCACGCTGCGGGACGAGCGGTCGCGGTTGGCGCCGCTGTGGGCAGCGAGGTCGCCGTGGGCAGAGCCGTCGAGGTCGCCGTTGCCCGTGGGGTAGGCGTTGGTCGTGGCGGCGGCAGCGCGGCCTTCTTCGGGGCGATCACCGGTGGCTTGACGGGCGGCGGCGGCGGCGGCGGATTGGTTGGCATCGGAATCGAGGAGCCGGTATAGCCATCGGGAAGGTCAGGCCACGTGCCACCCGGAAGCCCGGCGATCAGCACGCCGTTCTGGTTGAGCTCCCAGTCAGGGCTAAGGCCCGCCGCGTCGCCCGACGCCAGCGGCGAGATATAGACGTTGTGGCCGACCCAGAGGTGGTTGACCTGAGACGGAACGTAGGCATATGGCCCCACCGCCGGGTCAGGGTCGAGCGCCTTACCCTGGTAGACATTGGCGGCGTAGGGAGATTTGAGATAGGATGAGCCGCTCCAGGAGATGGTACCTGAGAGCCACTGGCTGAGCGGGACGACCGCCTCCTGGGTCGCCTGGATACCGACCGAGTTCACCCCGCCGCCGGGATCCCAGACGTGAATCGCGGTGATGTTATTGGGGTTTGCGAGTGGGTCGCCCGTCGCCTCCACCCCGGAGACAATGACCGAGTGCATGCCATGGTCCACGAAGACGCTGATGGGCTGCCTG
>JAICKD010000349.1 GCA_025928125.1 Ktedonobacterales bacterium | reverse complement strand
TTGATATCCGCCAGCACGACATGCGCGCCCTGCGTGTGGAGCGCCCGCGCCGTCGCCAGCCCGATGCCGCTCGCCCCGCCAGTGATCACCGCTACCGCGCCGTTGAAATCCTCGATAGCCATCGCTCTCTTGCTCCTCTGTTGGCTGGATTACTGGCCGTACTGCCGCAGCATTGACCGCGCAATCGCGCGCTTGTGGACCTCATCCGGGCCGTCGGCCAGCCGCAGCGTCCGCCCGCCCGCATACATCCCCGCCAGCGGGAAGTCGTCGCTGACACCCGCCCCACCGAACGCCTGGATGGCACGGTCGGCCACGCGCGTCATCACGCTCGGCGCGACCACCTTGATCATGGCGATCTCGTTCTGTGCCGCCTTCTTGCCGACGGTGTCGATCATCCACGCCGCCTTCAGCGTCAGCAGCCGCGCCTGCTCGATCTCGATGGCCGACGCGGCGATCCACTCCTGGATCACGCCCTGCTGGGCCAGCGGCTTGCCAAAGGCGACACGCTCCGAGACGCGCGCGCACATCAGCTCCAGCGCCCGCTGCGCCGCGCCGATGCAGCGCATGCAGTGGTGGATGCGTCCCGGCCCCAGCCGCGCCTCGGCAATCGCGAAGCCATCGCCCTCGCCGCCCAGGATGTTGCTCGCGGGGACACGCACACCCTCGAATGTCACCTCACAGTGGCTCTCGTTCTCGATATAGCCGAAGACCGGCAGATTGCGCACCACCGTGACGCCCGGCGTCTCCACCGGCACGAGGACCATGCTCTGCTGGCGGTGCCGGTCGGACGAGTCGGGCGCGGTCTTGCCCATCACGATCAGGATCTTGCAGCGCGGTCGCATTGCCCCCGAAATCCACCACTTATGCCCGTCGAGCACATACTCGTCGCCCTCGCGGCGGATGGTCAGCTGGATGTTGGTGGCGTCGGAGCTGGCGACCTCCGGCTCGGTCATCGCGAAGGCGGAGCGTATCTCGCCATCTAGCAGCGGCCGCAGCCAGTCGCGCTTCTGGTCCGGCGTGCCGAACTGCGCCAGAATCTCCATGTTACCGGTATCGGGCGCGCTACAGTTGAAGACCTCTGGCGCCCAGTGGACCCGCCCGGTAATCTCCGCCAGCGGCGCGTACTCTTGATTCGTTAGCCCCGCGCCATACTCAGTATCGGGCAGGAAGAGATTCCAGAGACCCTCGGCCCGCGCTTTTGCCTTCAGTTCGTCAACGATCTCGGCGTGGTGAAACGGATTGCCCGAGGCGGCAATCTGCTCGCGGTAGGTGCGCTCGTTCGGGTGAACGTAGCGCTCCATGAAGTAGTTCATGCGCGCGCGCAGCTCGTTGACCTTCTCGCTATAGGCGAAATCCATGGCAAGCTCCCTCCTCGCAAGGCTGCTTCAGGTGACCGCGATGTCTTACGCACATGATACGCCGAACGACGCCCGCACAACAGACGCCCCGACGTGAACCACCGGGGCGCCCAAGAGATGTGTTTCCCCTCCCCGCCTTCGGCAACGCCTCTGGCGTCCCCTCTCCTCGTAAGGGAGGGGAGCCACAGAGCATGTCTGGCTCTGGTCCCCCTCTCCCTTTAGGGGGAGGGGTTAGGGGAGGGGACTGCTACCTTAGAAGTTCGACTTGGCCGCGCAGGAGCCGACGAAATCGCCACTCAGATTCTTGAAGTTATTCGGAATCGTCGTGTCGATGCCGTAGACACTGTTGTCGCGGGTAGGAACGCGCTGGTTGGCCGACGAGCCATACTGCGCGTTGGCGCCGAACAGCCCGCCCAGGTCCACCGTGCCTAGCGAGTTGAAGGCTTTGAGCAGGCCTTCGCGAGTCAGGTCGCCGTTGGCGATGGCCTTCTTCAGAATTGCGTAGGTGACCTTGGCCTCAGCATAGCCGAACTGGAAGTAGCCGTCAGGCTTCTGGTCCGGGGCATACTTGGCGACGTTATCCAGCATCTCCGCCATGCCTGGCTGGCTGCGGTCGCCCCAGGTTGCCCCCTGCGCCACGACCCACACGCTCTGCTGCAGCAGCCCGGTGAATTGCGGTGAGACGGCCAGCAGCCCATTTGCCCACGCCGGACTGTTGAGAATCCACTGCGGGAAGTAGCCTGCCTGGGCCGCAGTGCCGATGATGCCCGCCGCGACGGTCGGAATGGCAGTCAGGACGACGAACTGCGCGCCCGCCTGCTTCATCTTCGTGACCTGCGCGGTATAGGTCGTATCGGTCAGCTCATAGGTCGCCTGCGCGACATTGCTCAAGTTGGTATAGCAGCCCATGGCCTCGTTATAGCCAGTGAGGCCGTCCTGCCCGTAGGCGTCATCCTGGGAGATGATGCCTATCTTGGGATTCGTGACGCCTTTCTGTGCGGCCACTTTGTTCGCATACTCAAGCCCGTTCTCGACTTGCAGGCGATACGGCGTCCCAATCAGAATCATGTATTGCTGGCGCGCCAGAATCGAGTCCAGCGAGGCGGCGGAGACCAGCATCTTATCGCGCTCAGACAGGCTCACGATGGCCTGTGTGGTTGGCGAGCCAAGACTCTCGGCCAGCATCAACACCTGATTGTGAATCTGGTTATACATCTGGACCTGCGTCTGCGGGTCGTATTTCGAGTCCTTCTCGACCAGGGTGATCTTGTAGCCGTCGATGCCTCCGCTGTCGTTGACCGCCTTGAAATAAGTCTCGATGCCTTTGGTCAGCGGAATACCGATGGGCGCCGCAACCGGCCCGGAAAGCGGCGTAAGAACACCGAGATCGATCGTCTTCTTGGCCGTGTCAACACCAGGCCCGGCTTTGATCCCGCCGCCACCAGGGGTGCTACAGGCTGAAAGGAATGTGCCAAGAGCGACGAGGACGGTCAACACGCTCAGCACATGGCCGCGCGCGCGCCGCGATAGATGAATCGCCATGAGTTCCCCCTCTCGAAGACAGATGTACGGTGACGGATGCTCGGTTGGTCGAACACCGTCCGCTCGCGTGCAACGCACATTAGACGGGCGGTTGAGGCGCGTCCGGGCGTTGCGCAAGATCCATGCGCTCGACATCGAGCTGGAATGCGTGCTCCGATGAGGCCGTCGTGGCCGGCTCACCTCCTTTGCGTCGCGCTTCAAAGCGCTGGATGGCCGCACGGAACCGGCGGATAAGGCCAATGATGCCCGCCGGTTCGTACAACAGGAAGACAATAATCAGCAGCCCGTAGAGAATCGCGCTCAGGTCGCCGCTCGAAAGGCCCGTTGACGTGGCGCTTTGCGGCAGCAATTGGAAGGAGTTGAGCGCGGTCGGCACGGCGAAGACGAAGACCGCCCCCAGGATGGAGCCCCAGACGCTGGCGACACCACCAATCAGGATAGCGGCGACAAACTCGATGGAGAAGACCAGATTCCACGTGCCGGGCGTCGCGATGCCAGAGAGCGAGGCGTAGAGCGCGCCCGCGATACCCGCCAGGAAGGACGAGAGGATGAAGGCGCCCATCTTCGCCTCGAAGAGATTGACACCCATGATCGAGGCCGCGACCTCGTTATCCCGCACGGCCTGCCAGGCCCGCCCAATCCGCGTGCGCGCCACATTGCCCACGAAGATCGCCGCGACCGCCAGCAGCGGCAGCAAGAGCAGGAAAAACCACTGGTTCGTCGTCAGGTCGAGTCCCAGGACCGTGGTAGGGCTGGCAAATGAGAAGTCGCCGAAGCCAGGAGCCGGGAAATTGTAACGGCCCTGCGTGCCACCAGTGATGGGCTTCAGGTTGAGGAACAGATATTGACCTATGAAGACCAGCGCCAGTGTGACGATGCCCAGGTAGAAGCCTTTGAGGCGGAGCGCCGTCGGGCCGATCAGCGCGCCGATCAGCGCCGAGACGATCCCAGCGGCGGGCAGCCAGATCAGGAACGAGAGGCCCAGCCCGGATGGGTCGCCGGGGAACAGCGGTTGTCCCCCGCCCAGCCAGCCCGCCGTGTAGGCGCCGACGCCCATGAAGAAGGCGATGCCCAGCGAGATTTGCCCGGCGTAGCCCGAGAGCACGTTCAGGCCGAGCGCCGCCAGCGCCGCGACCATGGCGTAGTCGAGGACCGAGATCCAGCCATCACCGCCGAAGAGGAAGACCAGCGCCAGCAGAATGATGCCAATCAGCAGCAGCGCGCGATTCCGCGAGGAGCGCAGCAGCCCTCCGCGCGCGGCGCCTGGCGTTGGCGGAGGAGTGGTGGCAGCCGTGGGTGCGCTCATATCCGCTCCACCTTTCGGGTGCCGAAAAGCCCGTAGGGACGGATCAGCAGGACGAGAATCATGACGAGGTAGGGCGCGATGAGGTGAAAATTCGTGCCGAGGAAGCCGCTCGTCTCATAGCCCTGCGTCAACACGTAGATCAGCCCAATGATGACGCCGCCGACCACCGCGCCGGGGATCGAGTCCAGCCCGCCGAGGATGATCGCGGGGAAGGCTACCAGCGCGGCCTGGCCCAGACCCACGTCGAAGGCAGGATTACCCGCGCTCGCCGAGAGAAAGACGCCGCCGATGGTCGCGATGGCGCCCGAGATGCCCCAGGCCAGCGCATAGATCGTCGAGATGCGGATGCCCATCGCTCGCGCCGCCTCCTGGTCGATGGCCGTGGCGCGCATCGCCAGCCCGTAGCGGGTGTAACGCAGGAAGGCGAAAAGCCCCACGCAGATCAACGCGGTGATGACAATGCTTGCGATGGCGTTGGAGCCGAATTTGACGCCGCCAATAGTGACGGCGCTCAGGATGT
>JAICKD010000407.1 GCA_025928125.1 Ktedonobacterales bacterium | reverse complement strand
CTAAACCAGGACCGCCTGAAAGATGATGACCTCGCTGAAGTTGGCGCCATCCACTTGATAGGCATAGCAGCCGGGCGCGCGAATGCGGGTATAGGATGGATTCCCGCTCCAACCGTCTGGATCGAGTCCAAGCGCGTCGAACTCCAGCACTGCTGGTGGATCGGCGCCGCGCTCAAAGCGCACCTCGCCCGCGCCATCCAGTCGCCCGCCACGGATCAGCACCAACCCATGATAGGCGGGCGAGACGACCCACAGCACCTTCTGGCCGCCCCAATCACCGCTCTCAAAATTTTGCGGAGGCGCATATTTGAGCACCCCTTCAGCGCCCAATCCAACGGGATAGACAGGCCCGTTTCCCAGGGCGATTCCGTAGTCCGGGCTGACCTGACTGCCCTTCGTCGTCATGCATGGCGCGCCAGCCGCGAGCGTGGGGAGATGGAGGGGCCGCTGTTCCAGATCGTGATAGGCTATGGGCCGTGTGGGTTGCGGCGTTGGTGTCCGCGTCGACGACATCTTCGCGGTCAGGAAATCACATCCAGGGAGCGCCACGCTCACGACCACCACGACGAGCGCAGTGAGCCGGGGCAACCAGCGCTTTCTTGGCAGCAGTGATGCCATGTGAGCCTCCGATGCGTGATTTTCTTGAGACAACCTACAGGTCCAGCGACTACGCAACCTACATGACGCATAGGAGCGTGCGCTATTTCATCAATCGGTCGGCGCTAGCCCAGATGCGGCGATTGCTTCGAGGGTGGTTTCGATTACCAACAGGTGGCGTGGCAAGAACAATGGTTGTAGCAGGCGCGCCGTCTCGCAGTAGAGGTCTAGCGCGGCGCTACCGATGGCATCGGCGGGTGTCTCGTGGGTTGCATCGACGACAAACCCGGCGGCGATGCGATGGTAGCGCGTCCAGACGGAATCACGTCCGGCGGCCTCTTGCACCTGACGGAAGTAGCTGTTCTCGCTCTCGATCAACACACCCTGGCCCACGGCGATGGCGCGTGTCAACCCGGCGACGGCGCCCTGCGCGGCGTAGAGCGTGGCGGACTCATCGCGGCGATTGAGCGCGCCGAGCAGCTTATGCGCCTCCTCCGCCTGGCCCATCACCATCTCGCTGGCGTAGGCGCTGGCCGCCGTCCGCAATGGCTCCCAGGTGAAGTCGCGCGCGTGCTGATGCAGCGCCGCCAGCGCGCCCGTCGGATCGTGCAGGATGCGCGCCTGCCGCAGCCCCGGCACGGCGAAGATTGCCGCCTCTGGCTGCGTCAATTCCGCCTGTTTTGTCTCAATCGTGGTCGTGGAGACGCTAACCAGCCGCCCGTCGCGGATGGCGAGCGTGTAGCGTTCCTCGGTGGTCGTGGGCATCGTCGTGGCGTAACGGATGATGTCTACATCGCTCCAGTGGGTCGCGTCGCCGCGCGCGTAGCTGCCCGCCAGCGCAACGGCGACGATATCCGTGGTCACGAACTCATCCATGAGGCTGTTGAGAAATGCTTCTGGTAGATTGAATACGCTCATCTGGTCCCGCATCAATCCTGCATTAATAGGGATACCTGGCGCTAAAGATTGCCCGTGGGTCTGGCGGAGCGCCCGCGCCATCGCTCTCCGCCGCGAACATCCACAGCATACCACCAGCGCTGGCTGGCACATATTGGATGCAGCAACCCGCATGTGGCGCCGCGCCCAGCTTCTGCCACCGCATCGCCCCTGCGGGCAGGCGATAGACCATGAAACCCTTGTCGTAGAGACCAGCAGAGTGGTACGGAACTTGCCCGTGTGACGAAGATGCGCGGCGCAATGAAGCGCGGCGGACCATCGCACACGGAAAGGAAGAACGCAGAATGAGCAATGACCAGTGGAACGACAACCGGGACGACGATCAGGACGAAGACCTGGGTACCAGAGGCGACAAGGACACCGTGAGAGGTAAGGTGAACCAGGCTGCCGGAAATGTGGAAGAGAAGGCTGGCGATGTGCTTGACAACGATGAGATGCAGCGCCATGGCCAGGAAAAGCAGATCAAAGGCCATATCCAGGAGGGCGCTGGGGACGTCGAGCGCAAGGCGGACGATATCCTTGACGACGACGATCACTAGGCCCGCTGGCCGGTAATGCGGGTGCGCTGCCACAAGGATGTGGCGTCGCGCACCTTCTATTTCCTACGCATACGCCTCTTTCCCAGATTGCCCTCGACAACCTCTCGTCTAATGCTCGCTATCCTCTGGCATGAAGATATCTTCTCGGCATGACTGTTGCATATGAGGCTATGGCTGGGGGGCGGGCGCGTCGGCCTCCTCGGCCAGCTCGCGGAAGCGATAGCCCACGCCGCGCTCGGTCAGGATGTATTGCGGATGCGAGGGGTCGCGCTCCAGCTTCTGCCGCAGGTAGGTGATATAGAGGCGGAGATAGTGTGACTCGTCGCGGTACTCGTGGCCCCAGACCTTCGAGAGCAGCGTCTCGTGCGTCATCAGCCGCCCGGCGTTGTTGACCAAATGGTAGAGCAGCCGATATTCGGTCGGGCGGAGTGTCACCTTCTGGCCGCGCACCCAGACCTCCCGGCGGGCAAAGTCGATCATCAGGTCGCTATCCACGATGATGCGCGTCTTGCGGGCGGGCGCGGGTGTGAACGTGCGCCGCAAGAGCGCCCGGATGCGCGACTGCAACTCGCGCGGGCTGAACGGCTTGGCCAGGTAATCGTCGGCGCCGATCTCCAGGCCCTTGATGCGGTCGGACTCCTCCTGGCGGACGGTCAGCATCACCACAGGCACATTCGAGACCTCACGGATATGGCGGAGCGTCTCGAAGCCGTCCATCTCCGGCATCATCACATCGAGGACCACCAGGTCGGGCAGATCGTCCTTGAGTCGGTCCAGCGCCTCGTAGCCATTCGCGGCGGCGACGACCCGGTAGCCCTCGATCTCGAGGTCCAGCCGCAGCACGTCCACCAGTCGTGGCTCATCATCGACCACCAGCACCGTGATGCTGCGCGGGTCAAACCCCTGTTCCATCGTTCGGCTCCTCTATCGCGTCTATCTCGTTTGTCGCAGCATCCACGCCACCCGCCACATCCTGAGGCGCGCCGAAGAGTACCACCGGCAACTGCGGCTTCTCGGTCCGTGGCAGGCTGAAGAAGAAGGTCGAGCCAGCGCCCAGCTCGCTCCGCACCCAGATGCGCCCGCCATGCGCCTCCACGATGGCGCGGCAGATGTAGAGGCCCAGGCCCGCGCCCGCCGCCCGCCGACTGGCCGAATTGTCGAGCTGCTGGAAGCGCTCGAAGATGCGCTCCTGCTCGCGGAGCGGGATGCCCTGCCCGGCGTCGGTGACGCTGACGATCACCTCATCGTCGGTCACCTGGCCGCGCACGCGGATATCCAGCCCCCGCTGTGAATACTTGACCGCGTTATCCAGCAGATTGAGCAGCACCTCCTCGATGCGCCCGCGATCCGCATAGACCAGCGGTATCTCCGCCGGGAAGCGCACCGAGATTTTGCGGTCCGGGCTGCGCGCGAGAAAGCGCCGCACCACCGACCGGGTCATCTCCGCAAGGTCAAGCTCGCCGCGCTCCATCGTCAGCCCACCGGCCTGGATGCGCGAGGCATACATCACGTTGCCCACCAGATGGTTGAGCCGGTCGGCCTCTTCCTCGATGGCGTGCAGCCGCTCGCGCAGCGCCTCGGCGTCCCAGCGGGCATCCGCGCGCGCCAGCGTCGAGGCATATCCCTTGATGATGGCTATCGGCGTCTGTAGCTCGTGCGAGACGACCGAGACGAAGGTGGTGCGCAATTCTTCGGCTTCGCGCGTGCGGGTGATGTCGCGCACGTTGAGGACGCCGCCCATCGGCTGGCCCTGCGCCGCCTGATAGGCCGCCGCCGTCACCGAGACGTTGACGCGCTGGCCGTCACGGGTCAGCAAGATCAACTCGCGGTTGAGCGCCGTCCGCCCGCTGGAGATCGCCTGCAAGAGAGGGTCGCGGTCGAGGCCAAGTGGCTTGCCCTGCGGATCGTGGGGCCGCAAGACATCATAGTAGAACTTGCCCATCGCCTCATGGGGATGCCAGGCGGTCATCGTCTCCATCGCCTGATTGAAGCCCGTAATACGCAGCGCTGGGTCCACAGTGATGATGCCGTCGCCGCT
>JAICKD010000074.1 GCA_025928125.1 Ktedonobacterales bacterium | reverse complement strand
TCCTCAGACAGCGGCGCAAAGAGCGACGCCTTGCGCAGCTCTTCACTCTCGACCGGCATCGCTTGCTCCTTTCGCCCGCGCTGTGCGCGCACTCAGCGCTCCACTCCAGCGTCCGATGCGACCTAAGTCGCTGTCCCGCCCTCCACGACGAGCGTACACTCTGGCTATCTATGTCATGAAGAGCATATAGCGCATTGTCTGATAGCTGAAAGGGGAAATACCATGAGCAGCAACGCCGCATCGTGGAAGATAGACGCCGCCGAGATACTCGATGTCCGGCCAGTGCTGGCCGAGGGTGGCGAGCCGTTCGTGCAGATCATGGAGACAGCGGAGCGCGTCCCGGCGGGGAAAGCGCTGGTGTTGATCGCGCCCTTCGAGCCTGTGCCGCTCTATCAGGCGCTGAGCGGGCGCGGGTTCTCGCACGCCACCGAGCGTATCGCGGACGATGAGTGGATCGTTCGCTTTGTCCGCGAGCAGTAAGACTAGTCGCGGCGAAAGGATGCGCCCATGCAGCCCAGCATGCGCCCCATAAAGCCTATAAAGCCCATACAGACAACACAGCCATCCGCCGCTGGCGCGGTCTCGCCTCCGGTCGCCATCCAGGGGTTGAGCGGCCTCGCGCGCGGGGGTGTGCCGCTCTGGCTGCCACTGCCGTTTCTGGTGACGGGCGTCATAGGAGCGGCGCTCTTTGGGGTGTTGCTGCCGTGGGCGCTGCCACAGGCCATCCTCGCGCCGGGATTCCCGCATGTGCTGACGCTCGTTCACACGGCCACGCTCGGCTGGCTGACGATGACGATCATGGGCGCCTCGCTGCAACTGACCCCGGTCATCCTCACCAGCCCGCTCCGGGCGGCGCGGTTTGCACGCTGGCAGTATCCCGTCTACCTCGCAGGCGTCGCGCTGCTGCTCTCCGGCTTCTGGTTCTGGGGCATGCCGCTGCTGATTGTGGGCGGCTCGCTGGTGGTGCTGGCGGTCGCGCACTATGCCGTCATCCTGGGCGCAACGCTCATCTCCGCGCACCGTCAGCATGAGAGACAGCACGAGACGCACCCGCTGACGGCGCGCTATCTCACCGCCTCGCTGGTCTATCTCTGCCTCGTCGTCGGCCTTGGGCTGACCGCCGCGCTCAATCTCGCCTTCGGCTTCCTCGGCGCGGGGACAAGTCGCCTGCTGCTGACCCACATCACCCTGGGCGTCGTCGGCTGGCTGACGTGTACGCTGATGGGCGTCTCCTACACACTGGTGCGGATGTTCGCGCTGGTGCATGGGCATGCGGATAGGCAGGGGCGGCGCATCTTCGCGTTGCTCAATGGCGGTATTGTGGGGTTGGCGGCGGGATTCGCGCTTGCCTGGTCGCCCCTCGCACTTCTTGGTGGACTGCTGCTGATCGCCGCCGTCTGGCTCTTCGCCTGGGACTACGCGCGAATGCTGCGCCAGCGCAAACGGCGGGTGCTCGATGTGACACAGCATCACGGCATCGCGGCGGTGTGCTATCTCGCGGTGGTCATCCCGCTGGGCGTTGTCGCCGCGCTCGCTGGCTGGGGATCGCCGCGCCTCTTCGCCGCGCTGGGGCTGGCGGCGCTCGTTGGCTGGCTGGGGCAGAGCACGCTGGGCTATCAGTACAAGATCGTCCCATTCCTGGTCTGGCAGTCACGCTACGGCGCGCTGGTCGGGCGGCAGAAGGTGCCGCTGATGCGCGACCTGGTGCATCAGCGCTGGGCGAGGGTCAGCTTCTGGCTGGTGAACGGGGCGCTGCCGCTCGTCGCCGCGACCGCGCTGCTCGGCTGGGTCGCGCCAATGCAGATCGCGGCTGCGGCCCTTGGCGTTGGGCTGGTCCTGGCCGCCGCGAACGTCGCGGGCATCCTCGGCCCGCACAAAGCGATCACCGGCCCCAATCCCAGTCCAAGCTCGACTCACCAGTAGCCCAGTTCGGCGCGGCCCGCCTCGGTCATCATCGCAGGCTCCCAGCGCGGCTCCCAGACGAGTTGAATTGTGCCGCCGGTCACGCCCCCGATGGGCTGGAGCGCGGCGCCCACACCCTCGCCGATGGACTCGTGCATCGGGCAGCCGGGCGTCGTCAGCGTCATGGTGATCGTCACGAAGCCATCTTCGCGCAGATCGACGTTATAAACCAGCCCCAGGTCGACAATATTGATGCCCAACTCCGGGTCGTAGACGTTGTGCAGCGCCTCGTAGATTTCGCCGATTACCTTCTCCGTCTCCGCTGACACGGTCGCGTCTTTATCCTCTGCGGCTGACTCTGCCTGGCTCATCGTTGCTCTCCTCACGTATCCATCCATCGCTGGCATAGTTTCTCCCTCTACGCTACCGCCCGACGAGTCGCGCTGGCTGCGACGTTTGTCGCACCATGCGGCGTATACTCAAGCGGGGGATATCGGTGAGAGAGTTGCGACACAAGAGATGACAGGATCGTGAGGCACGCAATGCAAGAGCCTTTGCAGGGTCTGGAGTATCGCCACGTCGATGTGTTCACGCGCGAGGCGCTCTCGGGCAATGGGTTAATTGTCTTTCCCGAGGCGGACGGGCTTGCGCCTGAGACGATGCAGCTCATCACGCGGGAAATGCGTCAGTTCGAGTCGATTTTTCTCGTTCCCACGCCAGCAGAGGCGCATCGCGTCGGGGCGCGCGTCTTCACGATGGAGGAGGAGTTGCCGTTCGCGGGGCATCCCGTGCTGGGCGCAGCCTGCGTGCTGCACGAGCGGCTGTACTATGTCGGCGACGCGGGCGAGCGTGAGGCGTGGACGCTGGAGCTTCCAGTCGGGCCCGTCCAGGTGAGCACCACTCGCCGCGAGGGATGGTATGAGGCGACGATGGACCAGGGCCAACCGCGATTTGGCGCGACGCTGGACGCGGAGATGGTCAGCCGGATCCTCGCCGCGCTCAACCTCGAAGAAAGCGACCTCTATCCTGGCCTGCCGCTGGAAGTCGTCTCAACCGGGCTACCATACTTGCTGGCGCCGCTCGCCGATGGATTGGAGCGCGCCGCGATTGTGCAGCCTGGATTCGAGGAATTGCTCGCCTCCGTCGGCGCGAAGTTCGTCTACGTGCTGCATGTATCCACACGCGAGGGGCGCACCTGGGACAACGATGGGCGCGTTGAGGATGTCGCCACTGGCAGCGCGGCTGGCCCAGCCGCCGCCTATCTCGTTCGGCATGGGTTGGCGTCGCCCAATGAGGAAATTACACTGAACCAGGGCCGCTTTCTTGGGCGGCCCAGCGAGCTGCGTGTCCGGGTCGAGGGCGCGGCTGGGGACGCCGGGAACGCTGGTGAGATCGCGGCGGTCTACGTCACCGGGGACGTGCGCATGGTCGCGCGCGGCGTCTTCGAGTGAGATAGGGGCTTTCCGCTTTCCGCTCAGCGTGCCGTAAGGGATAGATAGACACTTCGGCTAGAGGAGGGGACGCGCTGATGGGCAACGCCGTGACGCCAGATTATCGCCTGCGCGATGTCTTTGTCTCAGGCTTTGACGCTGGCCGCGCAATCCCCTATACTGGGCGTAATCGCGAGCGCCCACTGCCTGACGACGCTCTGGAATATACCACGGCGATCAGGGCAGCGAATCATGGCGACGCGACTGACTACTATCTCATGAAGGAGTCAGGCGTGCAAGATACCCAGGATGATCCCTACGCGCCCCGGCGCGCGCAACTGGACGCGCAATTCCAGGCGCTCCCTCCAGCTGGCGGCGGTGACTACTGGCGGCGCATCGAGGAGCCAATTGCCGAGCAGCGCTTACCACTGGAGGTGCTGGCGCGGTGCTATCGCGAGCGTCACGCCGCCGGAGCGGTTGAGGATGCTGATCGCGTTCTGAATGTGATTTGGCGGCAGGTCCAACCCCAGGTGCGCCAGTGGTCAAGAGATGTCGCCGGAAGGGCGCGCTCAGGCATGAAGCCAGAGCTTCGGGAGGATCTTGAGCAGGAGTGCTTCATAAAACTGTGGCAGGAGTTGAGCGACGTTGATGATGGCGATGATGAGATATTCCTGCTCACGCTCTTTGAGGTAGCGTTCTTGCGGTTGCGGCAGCATGTTGCCCAGGATGTTATGAAAAAAGCGGGAGAGTGGCAGCGACCAGGTGTGGACAAGCCGACACGCATCCCCACCGACGTCATAGATAGCATACAGGCAACGTCAGAACGCGAGGGCGACTTTCCGCTCGACGACCAGTTGGAAGATACGACCGCTCAAGCGCCGTTTCGACAGGTTGAGTTGAGTGACCTGTTTGATACGGTACGTGCCTTGCCCGAAGACCAGCGAACCGTGATCATTGACCGGTTCTGGGAGAGTTTGACGCAGGATGAAACGGCCGCAAAGCTGGGTATCACTCCCCGGATGGTACGCTACCTCCTGAGAAAAGCTCTGCGCGAACTCGGCGAGCAGTATGGCGCCGGTGAGGAGGGCAACGGTGTCTGATCAGAAGAATGCTCGACGCGCACAGCGGAAGCGCCAGTACGAGATCGACAGCATCATTGCGCGGTACGTCGACGCCTATCATGCCGGACAATCGCCGCGCATCGAAGACTACGTGCAGCGGTATCCGCACTATACCGCCGAGCTGCTGGAGTTTGCCGTCTATTACCATACAATTGGGTTTGCGACCGAATCGCTGGATGGACCTCCCGATCCTGCCCTGGCGCCAGCCGCCGAGAAAGCAATGGCGCGGATACGTACGCTACGAGTACAGCCAGCACCCGTCGCCATACAGAGCCTGGTCCAACTGGGACTGGACGCCAAATATTCGCCCCCACAACTTGCCGCCGCCGTTGGCCTGACCGTTGACCTGCTGGGCAAGCTCCAGGCGCACGCCATCGCCGCCGCGACCATCCCGCGCGCGCTCATCCAACGATTCGCCGACGTGCTCAAGACCGCGCCCGAGGCCATCGCCGCCTACCTGAGCGCATCCCCGGCGGGCGGATTCTATATGGCCGACCAGCAGCCCGACCAGCAACAGGAGTCCTTCCTCGACGCGGTGGAGGCCAGCGCGCTCTCGTCCGAGGGCAAGCGCGAATGGGCCGAGATCGTGAGCGCGGAGGCAAATGGCAGTCCATAACCACTGCTCGCATATCCCGATCCACAACCTGAATTGTATCGAGTGCAGCGTTGAGAGAGCCGCTGAGGATTCATCATGCCTACAAAACAACGCATCGACATCATCGAACGGGCCGCCGCCAATCAGCGCGCGCAACACCTCACCGATGGCGCGTCCACCATCGCGCCTGTTGCGCCCATCGAGCGGATGTGTGACGACTGTAGGCTGCTGCTTCAAGTATGCCCGCCACACGATGTCATGCTGGGCGGCGCGTATTCCAGACTCCAGCTTTGGGTATGGGAACAGCCAGAGGCAGGCGGCATCATCTGGCTGAGCGCCGACCTGGACCCCGAGTTGCGGCGGTTCGCTATCGCCCACGAACTAGGCCATTTCGTCCTCCATCGCGGCGAGGGCATCCGTGGCTATGCGCCCTGCGACGAGCGGGCAGTGGACCAGCAGACCGATGCCGCCGCCCTCCGCAGCGAAGATCGTGTTGTCGAGGAATATTCGCCACGGGTCCGGCGCGAACAGGAGGCCAACGCCTTCGCCGCCGAACTGCTGGCTCCCCGCGTCGAGGTGCGCCGCATCTTCACCTCAGGCCCCATAATAGGCACAGTGCAACTGGCCGCTCATTTCGGCATCTCACCGCTGCTGGCGCGCCGCCGCCTGATCGACGCCGTGCTCGCTCCACCGCGCCCCGCAGACGAAACAGACCTATCAGCGCGGGATGTGGCCAGCGACAAAGACGCCACTTCCATGCCGGGCGAGATGATCACGCGGCTGGATGAGGGACAGCGGGTGGCGGCGCGCGCTCCTGGCCCCGCGCTGGTGGTGGCTGGCCCAGGCACAGGCAAGACAGCGACGCTGGTTGGCCGCGTGGCCCATCTGGTCGCAGAGCGCCATATCCCGCCCGAAAAGGTGTTGGCGCTGACGTTCTCGAATCGCGCCGCGGGCGAGATGCGCGAGCGCCTGGAGCGGAGCGGCCTGCCGGGCGAGCGCATGCCCATCATGACGATCCACGCCTTCGCCGCCACCCTCCTGCGCGAATACGCCTCGCACGTGCCACATGCGCCGGATGAGCCGGAGCTAACCGCCGACTTCCGCATCCTCGACGAGGCCAACGCCTATCTGCTGATGGAGGGATTGCTCGGCGAGCTACCCTTGCATTACTATCGCTCGCTGGGCAACCCCACCGGGCGCCTGCGCACGCTCCTGGACGATTTCTCCCATGCGCGCGACGAGTTGTTGACCCCTACGGACTACCTGGCACTGGTGGATGCGATGCAGCGGATGTCCTCGCCAGACGAGTTGGCAACTATCGAACCGCCAAGGGGCGCGAAGAATGGGCATGGGCAGAAGCTCCAGCCGCCCGATGGCACGTTTACCAATGAGCAGATTGCGCGGGCGCGCGAACGGGCCGCGGCCTATGCGGTCTGGGACCGGGCGTTGCGTCGGCGCGGACTGGTGGACTTCGGCGGGCTGATTCAGCGCGCCGTCGAGCTGCTGCGGGCGGATCCCACCGTTCTGGCGGACGTGCGCAAGCGCTATTCTCAGATTCTCGTGGATGAGTTCCAGGATACCAACCGCGCGGCGGCCGAGTTGCTGCTGCTGATCGCAGACAATGGTAGTGGCCTCTGGGTAGTGGGCGACCAGAATCAGTCGATCTATCGGTTCCGTGGCGCGTCGCCGGGCAATATCCCACGACTGGCGGAGCGCTATCCCACGTTGCGTGTGCTGCGGCTGCGACGCTGCTATCGCGCCGTGCCAGGCATTGTGGGGCTCGGCTCCGCGATGGCGGCGCGGATGGCGCAACTGGCTCCCGTCTCCTCGTCCTCATCCCTGGCCCCAGCCACGGGCGCGCTGCGCGAGGCGCTGCAACCTCTGGACCTGGAGCCGGTGCGCGACGTTGGAGATTCTCCACCTATTCTGCACGGGGAGACTTTCGCCAGCGCCGCCCACGAGCGCGTTGGCCTGGCGGCGGCCATCGAGCGTTTCCATGCGAACGGCTACCGCTATGGCGATCAGGCGATCCTCTGCCGGACGCACAAACAGGCGCGCCAGATCGCCGCCGTCCTCACCAGACAGGATGTACCCGTCAGCCAGCTTGGCGACTTCTTCGAGCGGCCAGAGGTGAAGGACGCGCTGATGCTGCTCACGCTGGCGTCGGGGCCGGATGCGCGCGGGATATTGCGCGCCGCGCCGCTCCTGGTCGCCCTTGGCTGTCCAGCACCCGTGGGGAACGAGCTTGCCGCCACAGTGCGATATCTCTCGACCCAGCGCCGCCCGCTCCCCGGCGCGCTACAGAATGGACATCTGCTCGGCCAGATTCCGTCACTCTCGCCAACGACACGCGCCGGACTCGTCAGGCTGGGCGAAAGCGCGACGGGGCTGCGGAATAGCTCGACTGTGGGCCTCAAGCTGGCGGACTTTCTGCTGCGTCCGGGAGGATACGCCTGGCGGCTGGCGCGCGTCGCCAATGGCCAGGACGCGCCCCGGCAACAGGACGCGCTTCCAGGGTTGGAGGCCGCCGGTCAGGCGCAGCAGGCGCTGGCGGCGTTGGGTGAGCTGGTGCGGCTGGCATGGCGCTTCGACGCGCGCTGGCTGGCGGAGCCGGAGTTCCGCGCCCGCTTGAGCCGCGCGGTGCGCCATCGGAAGGCGACGCGCCCCGCGCAGCCCGATACGCTCACTATGGCTCCCAATGCCGATGTCATGCCCACGCCATCCGCCGCTCCCGCCTCCGCGCCCCTGCAGGCGGACGAGACCGCTCCTGCCGTGACCTGTTTCCTGCACTATCTACACGCGCTGCGGGCGACTGATGTCACCGTGCCTGTCCCGGCCGGAAATGAGGATGCCGTCCATATCCTGACGCTGCACCAGAGCAAAGGGTTGGAGTTTCCGGTCGTGCTGCTGCCCAATCTGGCGCACGGCCAGTTTCCGGCAACCAGGCATGGGCGCGAAGAGATACCGCCGCCCGGCTTTCGCGATGGCGATACACCCGGCGAGCGCGACGCGGAGGAGCGCTGCCTCTTCTACGTCGGCGTCACCCGCGCGCGCGATATCGTCGCGTTCAGTCGCGCCGCCAGCTACGGCAAAGCGCGAACGGCGGAGTGGTCAGTGTTGCTGGCGCTTGTGGACGGCGCGCCAGACTGGGCGGCCGCCGAACCGCTGCTCACCGACGAAGAGTGCGAGCGCCTGCTAGCCATCGCCGCTGCCTTCGAGGAGACCAGCGACGACGAGGAGCAGGACGATAGCGAGAGACTGGTCGAGGTGTCAACCACGCCCGCGCAATCGCCACGGGAAAAGCCCGTCTTCCGGCTACACGACCTGAACCAGTACCTGGAATGTCCGTTGCAATACAAATACATGCGCATCCACGGTTTTCGCGATCCCGCGCGCGACGCCGTCTATAGCTTCCACGCCTACATCCGCCGGGGCGCGCGGGAGTTACGTGATGTCCAGGCATCCACTCCTGGGGCGGACTGGAAAGCCGCCGAGGCGCGCCTTCAACCGCTCTGGGACGAGATCGGCCCGGCGGGGCATGCCTACGAAGACTTCTACCAGCAGGCGGCGGAGGCCATTCTGCGCGAGGAGTGGCGGGCGATCACCTCGCCGGAACAGGCGGCGGCCTCCGAGCGGGTGCGGCTGGCGCAGCCGTTGCGGGCCGAGATGAAGCAGTGCGTCGTCGAGGTGACGGCGGATCGCGAGATCGACGCTCGCATAGGCGCCGATGAGGGCGCCGCGCCGCTGACCGTACTGGTACGGCTACATACCGGGCGTCCGCGCGACGACCACAAAGACGACCTGACCCTGCCGCTCTACTATCTGGCGTATCACCAGCAGCATCCTGACATTCCGGTGCGGATCGTCCTTGCCTACACAGGCGGGACGCTGGATGACATGACGGCAGACTCGGCAGACCCAGCAGACTCAGCCGGTTCGTATGATCCACGACAGCAACACGATGTCACCGATGAGGCGCGCAAGGCCGCCGAGCGCTATCTAGACGCAAGCCGGAAAAGCCGCTCGAAGCTGGACAAACTGGATGAAGCCGCGATGGGTATCGTCGCCGGAGCCTTCGCGCCGCACCCCGAAGAGCGCCGTTGCGCCGCCTGCGCCTACTGCTACGTCTGCCCGTCCGACCCTGAGAGCGTCGATCCCAGCCCGATACCCGCCGCCAGGACCACCTGATATCACTGCGCGCCAACTGATCCGCGAAAAGTCACTGTTGCCTGTTTTGCCAATACTCCATTTCCGCTTTTGTCCGCGAATGACGCATCTCATCTATAGAGGGCGGAAACAAGGGTCCGGCGAGAGAGGGAAGTGGGCAGGGCAAGATGGGTATGGCGGACGAGATGGGTGAGATGGATGAGGTAGAAGGGGGACAACAGGGGCTG
>JAICKD010000589.1 GCA_025928125.1 Ktedonobacterales bacterium | reverse complement strand
GGCGTGTCTGCGGGTTGACGCGAACGCTGGGGGCGGTGTCTTTGACCGAGAACACGCCAAACCCAACCAGGCGAACCGCGTCGCCGGACTGCAGAGCCTCGCGAATGGACTCGAGGGTGCCATTGACGAAGACTGTGCTCTCCTTGACGCTCTTGTTCGTCTTGGTTGCTACGCGCTTGATCAGTTCCTGGCGACCTACTGGCATGTCAGGTGCTCCTTTTGGTGCGAGCGCGCCGAACATCGGCGCTCAATCTCCATTGTGGCGAACTGGTCTTTGTGCCGGGGCATACCCGGATTCTCACTAGCTCGCCAGCCGCAAATATAGCACAGGACAAGGCTGGCGACAACCGGGCAGACAGCTCTGAAAGGCGTTTCGATTCGCAACATGATGATTTTACGGCATTTGCCCAGACCTGCCCACCTGTTCCAAATCGGCTTGAATTCAGGGATTGCGCCACTTTCCGCACTGGAGCGGCTGTAATATCACAAACAGCGAAAAACGCCGAAAAACTCACGAATTGTGCAATATGAACGTAAGTACCAATTTCCTATTCGAGACGGTACCAAAGTCGCTTCCAGCCAGCATTGAGCGCATTTCCGCTACCGCGCGGTGAAATTACCGCTCTATTGTAGCGCCAATCGCTGGCTATTCTACAGGCGCCCGGCCATGTAGAAATGCCTGGTAGCTGGAATATGGCTGAGCTGTGGGCAGGCATGAGCAGGCGGGCGCTACGCGCTATACGCGAGCACTCCATCATGTGCGGCGCGCTCGATGTGGCCCGCGAGGCGGAGATATTCGAGGTGGGCGAGGGTCTCGGCGACGGCGAAGCGCCAGTCATCGACGCTGCGTAGGCGCTCGCCAAACAGCCTGCCCGCGACGCCATAGGCGTTCAGCCCGTCGCGTTCGCCCGAGACGATATCATAGACGAATTCGCTCCGCTCGTCATGGTGCGCGTGCAGTTCTACCGCCCGCTCGGCCAGCCCCTCGAAGGGCCGCCCGTGTCCCGGTAAGACCAGCCCCGCTGGCAGCGGCTCCACGCGCCGCAACGCGCCAAAGTAGTCGGCCAGGGGATTGGGCCGCGCTCCGACATACAGCCCGATATTGGGTGTGATGTGCGGCAGGATGTGGTCGCCCGCGATGAAGAGGCCGTCGTCGCGCAGCAGGCAGAGATGGTGGTCCGAGTGGCCAGGCGTCCACATCACCTCGTAATTGTGGTTGCCCAGTTCCAGCCGCTGTCCGTCGCTCAGGGTAGTGAGGCTGTCGGCTGGCGGCAGGTGGAGTATTCGGCGCAGCGCCAGGCCCGCCTTCTGGCTGCCCGCGCGTAACTCGTCGGGCATGCCATTCATGCGATACATCTCGTCCAGTTTGGTCTGCAAGGGCGCGCTCTCCTTGCCCCAGACGGCGCTGATCTGTTTTTCCTCGCCGTCGAGCATGTAGATCGGCAGGTGCGCCGCCGCGTGGATGATGCCAGAGAGGCCGATGTGGTCGGGGTGCGCGTGAGTGAGGATGAGCGCCGAAAGGTCTTCGAGCGCGACACCCGCCGCGGCAAGCCCCGCCCGGAGCGCCTGCTCGTCGGCGGGCAGCCCCAGCCCGCTGTCGATCAGGATGCGCTGGCCGGGTCCGTCGTCGATCAGGTAGATGTTGGCCGACTTGAGCGCGAACGGCAGCGGCACGGGGATGCGCCAGACGCCGGGCATAACCTGCTCCGGCCCGTCCTGCGCCGGGACTCTTGCCGCCTCATCCGATGGAACACCCTGCATAGCCAGCTCCCCTCCAGGCTGATTCGTCTCGTCCCTTCATGCCGACGTATCGTTCGTATCGCTGGAGGGGCGCGCTATCCTTCCTGAAGTATAGCCTCTGACGCGGCCTCTCGCCATGTTGCGGGGTGACAGGAACGAAAAAGCCCCCTCTCCTCGTAGGAGAGGGGGTTGGGGGTGAGGTTCGCCTACCGCGAGAAGATCTTGACGCGCCGGTTCGGCTCTTTGCCGTAGCTGCGCGACTCCAGGTTGTAGCGCTCGGCGATCCGGTGCTGGAGCCGACGCACGTAGGCATTCTGCGGCGCGAGATCGGCGTGCGGCATGTGGACGGTCAGCAGCTTGTGAATCGCGTCCTCCGCCTCCTGCATCGCGTCCATCGTCGGATTGTTGCGCGCGCCGCTGGTATGGTGCGACTGGCTGCGGCGCTGATCGAAGAGTCGCGAGAGGCACTGCTCGATCTGTGCGACCGTATTGGTGCGCAGGATGTAGACTGGCTTGCGCTCGCCCTCAACCTCCCGCAGCCGCTCCGCTTGGCGGCGATAGTAGTTGCGCGAGGTGATGACCGCGTCGGCCAGCCGCTGGTCGCTGCTGATCTCCAGCGGTACCCGCAGATGCCTGCCCGCCTGCTCCAGCCGCTCGCGACTGATGCCGAAGGGATAGATGCGCAGCTTCCGGCCAGCGGGACGTAGCGCGTGGATGTTGCTGGCGCCGCTCGACGGGCCGGTCGTCCCGGTTGGCTCCTCCGCCATCACGTCGTAGTCTGCCTCTGTCTCGCCCTCACCCTCGTCGCTGACCGAGCGCTCATCCCACCATGCCTCGGCGCTATAGGCGCGCTCACCGAACTGCTCCCAGCCCGACTGGCTGCCCCGGCCGCGCGCCAGATTGCGGCGGGCGCCCTCGCGTGGAATCGTCTCCTCATCCTCGTCCAGATGGACCGTCTCGCTGCGCACGTTGCCCTGATCGTCCAGGATGCGGCGCTCGGCGGTCAGCGGCTGCCCGCGCAGGATGTCATCCACCGCTCCGGCCACATCGGCGACGACGACGACCTCCCGCCAGCTGCGCTGTTCGACCAACACGTCGAAGGTGGGGGGAGCTTTACGCTCGACCACCGTCTTCTGCGTCCCCCGCCGCCGCGCCTCCTCATCCCCCAAGGTTACCGTCTGCGTCCCCCCCACCAGATCCGAGAGTGTCGGGTTCACTACCAGGTTGTCCAGCGTCCGCCCATGCGCCGTCCCCACCAGTTG
>JAICKD010000788.1 GCA_025928125.1 Ktedonobacterales bacterium | reverse complement strand
GACGCGGGCAGGCCGGGCGCGGTGTAAATGGCGAGGACGAAATCGCCGGGGTTGATCTGGTTCGGGCGCTGCCTCATCTGCGCGAAGAGACGACGCGCCATCTCCTGCGAGATAGCCACGAACGCGGACGGCTCGCCCAGCAGTCTGGTGCAGAGGTCGGGCATCGCGGGCGAGACGGGCTGGTCGGCGAGGAAACGCGCCTGCCAGTCGGCGTTTTCGAGCGCCTGGGCGATGTAGCTGGCAAAGAGCGCGTGGATCGTCGCATCCAGCGCTAGCTCCGCCTCGACCAGCAGCATCTCGCCTGTGCGGTTATCCAGGTGGTGCAAAATCAGCCGCTCGATGGTAATCGCGGCTGCGCGCGACGGCAGCGCTACGACTGGTGGTGCGGATGGCTCTGGTGGCGCCACCTCCGCGATATTCGAGGCATCGGGCGCGCGGAACGCCTGCCCGCGCTCGGCAATGCGCGCCGCGCTGGTCCTGCTGGGTCTGCCCATCGTCCGCACCTCCTCAGAGACGCCGCCTGCCTCTCAATCTCCTCTATTGTACACCTGTTTATTCTCCGAGTGGTTGTCTGATATGGTACTCTAGGGTACCCTTCGCCGCCCGCTGCACCGCCAATGCGTAGTCCAGGTATGGAGTTTGCGGGGTGGGATACTTTAGTGGCTCTTGTTACCTGGTTTTTTGCGTCTCGTTCTCTCCTTGTGAGCGGAGGAAACTCCGCACCCGAGAGATACCCATGGATGTTTGAGAGGGATACGCGCAGGTGGCTTTTCTCGTGACCGAATACACACTCGTTTTCCGCCGGATCGGTGGGCGACGGCCAGATTTTTCGCGGCCCTATAATGGCTGGACGCTTGCCCGACCCGGGCTGGCGCCGCTGACGCTGGACGCGGCGCCCAACGCTGACACCAATGCTGACACCGACACCGTCAACGGTCGGCAAAGCGGCGAGATCGCCCAGGTGGTGGTCGTGCCGCTCTGCTCGACCCTCGCGCTGGAACCACTTGCCTATGAGCATTTCCTGATGGCGAGTGGGGTGCTGCCGCATACACTGCGCCTGCTGGCGCATGTCCGGCTGACCGACGCGCGCGCGGTCGAGATGGTGCGGCGGCGCATTCAGTCGCTGGTGATGGCGGCTGAGGTGCAGGCGATCATCGAGGGGCTATCGGCCTAGCAATCTCCTCAGGAGAGCCACTCCGCGCCCGAATGATTCCCCCATGGCCTTCATAGAGCGACGCACAGTACGCCACCAGCCGCCGCAACAGGGGGATCTCTTCGAGCGCGGCGCGATTGCCCAGGATGATGAGCTTGTGCCGCGCCCGTGTCAGCGCCACATTCAGCCGGTTCGGGTCCGCCAGGAAGTCTGGCCCGCGCCCACCCCATGTTGTCGTTCCTCCACCGCCGAAGCTGTAGAAGATGACCGAGCGTTCGCCTCCCTGGAAGCGGTCTACCGTATCTACCAGCACACCGGTCTCGCCATATTTCACCAGCTGCGCGCGAATCGCGGCCACCTGCGCCCGGTACGGCGCGATGACGCCAATAGCGTCCGCCGCGACGCCTGCCCGGCGCAACTCGCGCACCAGATTGCGCACTACAGTCGCCTGCGACTTGTTCTCCTTGCGCCCACGCTCATCCGGCTCCAGCGGCACATCGATGAAGACGACTGGATGCGCCGGGTCGAGGACTCGCCCCAATGGCCCGGTTGCCTCCGCACTCAGCGCTAACTGGGCCGTGCGGGCCGTTCCTTCCGCGACCAGAGCATCGCCATAGAATTCGCCGCTGGGGAAGGCGCAGATGACCGGATGCATCCGATACTGGCGGCGTAGCGCGACGCTGGCCTCCGCGCCCCAACGCTCCAGCAGCGCAGCAAAGAGCGAGCGTTTCAGGCCACCCGCTGTCGCCGTCTCGCTGCGCACCAGCGGCGGCAGCTGGCGATCATCTCCCACCAGCACAAAGCGCCGCGCGAACCGGAGCGCGCCGAGCGTCGTGGGCAGCGTCAGCTGAGTCGCTTCGTC
>JAICKD010000854.1 GCA_025928125.1 Ktedonobacterales bacterium | reverse complement strand
TTGTCGGGATGCTCCTGCGCCAGCCGCTTCACCAGATTGATCTCCGTGCCGACTGCCCAGACCGTCCCAGCAGGCGACGCCTCGATCACCTTGATGATGTACTCGGTCGAGCCGTTGAGGTCGGCGGCCAGCACCGTCTCGTGGTTGCACTCCGGGTGAACGACCACGCGCACGCCGGGGAAGCGCTCGCGCGCCTCGGCGATCTGCTCGGGCGAGAAGCGCTGATGGGTCGAGCACCAGCCCTTCCAGAGGATCACCTGCGCGTCAATCAGCGTCTGCTCGTCGGCGATGTCGCCGAAGTCTTTGCGCTGATTCCAGACGGCGATGCGCTCAGGCGCAATGCCCATCTTGAGCGCGGTGTTGCGGCCCAGATGCTCATCGGGGAAGAACAGCACACGGCGCCCGCGCGCGAAGGCCCACTGCATCACCTGCTCCGCATTGGACGAGGTGCAGACGATGCCGCCATTGCGCCCGCAGAACGCCTTGAGGTTGGCGGCGGAGTTCATGTAGGTGATCGGGATGATCGGCTGCGACGCGCCCTCGTCCGCCTGCGCCTGCTCATCGCGATAGAGGTCGTCGAGAATCTCCCAGAGTTCCTCCACCTCGGCGATGTTGGCCATGTCGGCCATCGAGCAGCCAGCGGCGGGATTCGGCAGGATGACGCGCTGATGCGGTTCGCTGAGGATGTCGGCGCTCTCGGCCATGAAATGCACGCCGCAGAAGAGGATGTAGTCCGCCTCTTTCCGCTCCGCTGCGAACTGCGCCAGCTTGAACGAGTCACCGCGCGCGTCGGCGTATTTGATGATCTCGTCGCGCTGGTAGTGGTGGCCGAGAATCACCAGCCGCGCGCCCAACGCCGCCCGCGCCCGCGCGATGCGCTCGTCTAGCTCGGCCTGGCTCATCAGCGCATACTCGCGCGGAATCTGGTCGGCCCGTTCGGCGCCTGGGTGGCCCGGTTGACGGGTCGCCGTTGCGCCTGCGGCGCCCGCGCGCCACTCCGCCAGCGAAGGCAGCGTCTTTGCGTCGGAACTCTCTTCGCAGGCGACCACCAGCGGCTGCCCCTGCGTCTCACTCGCAATCACCGGGAGGTCTATCTTGGTTGCCATTGGGCGACGCTCCTCAGCGCAGATGAAGCCCTGCGCATATCTGCTATGGCTCTGGGCGTGCGTGTGTTAGCGCGCGTCGAACTCTAACGAGACATCGAAGACCGGCGCGGAGTGGGTCAGCGCGCCGAGCGAGATCAGGTCAACGCCGGTAGCGGCCACCGCCGCCAGCCGCTCTGGGTCGGCGCCGATATTGCCCGACGCCTCGATCACCACGCGCGGGTCGCGCGCACGAATCAGCGCCACCGCCGCGCGCATCGCGTCGTCGGACATGTTGTCGAGCAGAATCACGTCGGCGCCAGCCTCCAGCGCCTCGTCCACCTGCGCCGCGCGCTCGCATTCCACCTCTACTTTGATGAGGTGCGAGGCGTGCGCCCGCGCCCGCGCCACCGCCGCGCCGAGGCTACCCGCCGCCGCGATGTGGTTGTCTTTGATCAGGATGCCGTCGTCCAGGCCAGCGCGGTGATTGGCCGCGCCGCCCATCCGCACGGCGTATTTCTCCAGCGTGCGCAGGCCCGGCGTCGTCTTGCGCGTATCCACCACGCGCGCC
>JAICKD010000360.1 GCA_025928125.1 Ktedonobacterales bacterium | reverse complement strand
GTAGACGCCTGATCCGACATGGATGTAGCGGAAGTCAACGCGCCCGAAGCCGCCGCCGCGCCAGGAGAAGTTCATCTCGGTGATCAGCACCCAGTAGCCATCTGATGATACCGCGACGGCCTGCGCCCAGTGGCCATCAGAACCCGCGCCCTGCACATTCGGGTTGAACCAGACCGCGGCTCCCGCGATGGGTGTGCTGGTCCGCGTATATTCGCTGCCGGAGAGAATGTCTGGCTGATTCGGGTGCAGCGCCTGCACCCACCAGTTGCAGTAGCCAAAGGTGCCGCTGGCATGGTAGGCGGAGCGGTTGGGATAGTAGATGTTCGCGTAGCAGCCGGGCGGGACGGTCCACTGGCTGATATTTGGAACGAACATATAGCTGTCCTGGCAGGGCAAACCGCCAGTCGCCGTCGCGGAATATGATTGACTCGTGCTCGTCGTACGCACCGTCTTCCTGGTCGTGTGAACCGCAGTCAGGGTGTGTGACGTGACGCTGAGGCGCGAGACATGAGGCATATCGTTGATGCCAGCGTCGTCGGCCATCGTGCTGAATGCGGTCAGCGTTGAGGCGCGCGCCAGAGCCAGAGACTGAACCTGGCAAGACGCTGAGGAAGGCGACGCCCCGGCGCAGGCGGCTGCGGCGGTGGGCAGTGGCGTCCAGGTCATCGCGGCGGCCAGCAGGCCAGTGATTGCCAGCGTGACACAAATTGCGGAGCGCCATGCCCCACCCAGCACCTTGCGGCGCGGTGTGGCAAACTGATACGGAAGAGCGGCCATACGTGCAAAACCTCCTGTGCAAGCCACCGATAAGCCGGTGGTGGTCACTCATAGGCGAGTGACGGTCTATGCACTGGAACGAGCCGCCGTAATAAAGTGTCTCGCTTAGGACCAGTGAATATTGTCATGAACGGGAGGAATATGACAGAAAATTCACAAAACACCCAATTGTCCAAGGCGTTGGCACAAGTGATGAATAGTAGAGACAAATGCGGAAATTTCCGATGTTCTGATTAGGCCACTGTGAAATTGTTGGGATTTGACGTATTTTGTCGGTAGGCAGCCAATCTCGTCAGTCATCATGTTTGGCGTCCTCCTGGATCGGGTGGGGAATCCGGGAATTAAGCGATTTCGATGGATTAGTAACGTATATGATTGCCATTTTGCGGAAGATGGCAAAACTGTCATCAAAGGCCGTCGCAAACAGGTGATTTGCGGCGGTTATCACGCCGAGATGATAGAGTCAGCCTATCCAGAAGGGGGATAAGTACGTGCGCCTGTTGATCTGGCATGTGGACCGATTTCGCGCCGAGCCTACCGAGCGGGGGCGCTCGAAGGTGGCCGATGCCGAGCCGCGCGCGGTAGCGGTCGAAGATGCGCTCGTGGTCTTCGCCGCCGCCGAAAAGCAGGACGAGGCCGAGCCAGACGCCGTAGCCGAACGCGCAACGGCGGCCATCGAGGAGGTGGCGCGGCAACTGGGCGCGCGCACCGTCGTGCTGCATTCGTTTGCCCATCTGTTCGTCGAGCTATCAGCGCCTGCCATCGCCCGCGCGATCCTCAACACGATGGAGCAGCGGCTGGCCGCCGACGGCTACACTACTAGCCAAAGTGCGTTTGGGTGGTTCAACCGATTGGAACTTCACGCGAAGGGACATCCACTCTCGCGCGTCGCCCGACAGGTGTAGACCAGATGCATGAAGGAAGTTGTCTCACGCCGCAACGTAATGGGAGATGGTGTATTTGCTCACGTAGAAGGGCATTGGATCAACCCACATGTTGTTCCACTCGACCATAAAGTGCAGGTGCGGTCCGGTCGAGGAGCCGCTCGAGCCTTCCAGCCCGATGGGCTGGCCCTGCGTGACATACTGGCCCACCGAGACCAGTAGCTCGTCCATGTGGCCATAGACTGTAGACACATGGTTACAATGGTCGATCTTCACTGACCAGCCCAGGCCGTTCGTGGCATCATAGCCAGCCCAGATGACCTGCCCATCCTGCGCGGCGTGAATGGGGTTGCCACGTGGCGCTGCCAGATCGACACCAGTGTGATAGACCCATGTCCCATAGACGATGAACCCGCGTATCCAGGCCGAATTCCAGTTAGGTGAGGTCAGGTGAAACCCTAGGGGATTGCTGCCGCCATCTGGGGCGCAGCGAGAGTTGGCCGGAATGTCCTGTCCGGCAATCGAGTCCCACCAGTTCGGCCCAAAACGCTTGTTGCCGTAGTTGGTGGCGCCTACCGAGGTGAGGTCGATTGGTCGATAATCTTTGCCGTAGTTGGGGTTCGTCGGAATCTTGTAAGCTGTACCAACAGCGAATTCTTCGCCGATATAGAAATTGTTCAACTCGTAGATGCCGCCCATCTGTACATGAAAGTGTCGGGCAACGCCATCAATCGTGTCGCCAGCCACGGCAGTATAGAAAAAATAACCCGGCTGCTGGCTCCAGACCATCGAGCCAGCCAGCGCCTGAAACGAACTACTACTTGTCGCGCCTGTGCCTAACGGCGAGATAGCGAAGATACCCGTGGTCAAGATGCAGGCTATCAGCGCCAGCAGGCCAATACGCATCGCCATGGGGCGCTCGCGGCGCTGAATGAACGGTTCGCCCATCGAGATGCCGCTTCCAGGTACGATGAGCGTCTCAGAGGGCGCCTCGCTGGTATCGGACACATCCCACACATCGTTGTGCGCAACCATCGCACGAATAGGGTCATCAGTAGGTACGTTGTCATCCCAGCCATCATAGGCGCCGGCCTCATCCGCTGCATGATCGTACCAGGAGCGCTGATCATCGCCAGAGAATCCATCTGATGTCCAGCCCATGCTTCACCTCATGTTTAGCATCTATCAGCATCTATCGACTTTGGAAAGCCGGGACGCGACCCTGCCTACCATCCTGAATTGCCGCCACACAGTTAATCTGGCCCCCTGCTGAGAAAGCCTCTCACACTTGAGTTTGTTCGGCATCTCCTAGGGACGAAAGTACCCTCTGATGTCTCGGAACAAACTGGCGGCAAAGCGCGTCATTCCACCTATACCCCTCCCCCGCAGGGGGGAGGGGCCAGGGGAGGGGGCTGCCGGGGCTAAACCTGGTATGGAGAGGGCAGCGACGTATGGCAAAACGGGCGCTTCTATTGGTCGTGCTGGCGGCGTCAGCGGCGATGAGCCTCGCTGGATGCAGCCTGTTTCGGCCCGATGTCGTCATCGACTGGGTAAATTTTGTCCGCTTTGGTGGCATCACCTACCTCGCCAGCTTCGATGCGGGACGGGAGCTCCAGCCAGCCGATCTGGGGACGCGGTTCGCCACCGTCCACTTCCGCTTTGAAGGCAACGTACACGATCCCAGCCGCCAGACGCGGGATGGTGACGCGGCCTTCCTCGACGCTGGCACGCAGGTCTACCGCGTCAATGGCTATGCGCCCACCTTCCGCCTTGCTGCCCATCAGGGAGGCCGCATCGTGCTCTTCGAGGCCGACACCAACCCGCAGGCACAGACCGGCGCCGACCTGCTGGATATCGGTGGCAAGGTACAGTCCATCGCGGTGACCGACGACACCAGCGGCGGCGCGCCCGTGGCAACCCTGTCCGATACGCATCTGGTCACGACGCTGGTCTCGCTCTTACTTGCCGCCCCAGTGGACCAGTCTCGCCAAAGTGGTGATGCTACGGTGCGCTACTTCCTCGCCTTTCACCTGGCCGATGGCACGCAGGCGAGCCGCGTCTATCTGCCCGACGCTCACAAGGTCGGGCGCGGTATCATCGTACCCGACGCATTTGTCTCGACGCTGGCGGCGGCGCTTGCCAAATAGCCAGTATGGCGGCGCGCGCGAAGGTAATAGCCCGCGTGGGCGAGCCAGACCAGCGCCAGCCCAACTGGATGCGCTGCGATGCCGAGCACATACGCCGCGCTCATTGGCGCCGCCGTCCGTGGATCGAGCGGAAAGACCAGCGTCGCGATGAGATAGCCGATTAGCCCCACCAGCAGCCAGCCCTGGGCGCTCTTGCCGCTATGCGTAACAAACGCGGATATCAGCCAGGCCAGCGGTACGAGCAGCAGGATGTAGTAGAAGATCCAGACAATCGGCTCGACGAGTAGCAGCGAACAGATCGCCCACGAGACGGCGAAGAGCGACGTCATCGCTGGCCCGCGTGCCTGCCCCCACCGCGCTGGCCGCCACCGCCGCAGGATATCCGGCGTCCCCTGGGCCAGCAGCATCGCGCCAAAGAGGGCGAGACAGACCAGCAGCGCGATAACTGGTAGTGGCCCGCTGGTAGGCTCGCTCGCGCCGGGATGAATCAGCGCGGCGGAGAGCACGATCAGCGCATGATAGAGCGAGAGGTTGACCGGCCCGGCGTTCGGCTGATTGGAGTAGGTGCGCAGCGCCTCGACGAACGCGCCATACATCGCGACGCCGGTAAATGGCAGCGTGACGACGATCAGCAGCGCGATGGTCGCGAGGCAGGTGAGGCAGAGGCGATAGTTGCCGCGCCAGAAGAAGAACAGCAGCAATATGCCGGGGAAGAACTTGTCCAGGATGGCGATAGCCAGCCCCACGCCCGCCAGCGCCGGACGGTCTTCGACCATGCCATAGGCGACCAT
>JAICKD010000853.1 GCA_025928125.1 Ktedonobacterales bacterium | reverse complement strand
GATGACCGCGCCACCACCAGCGGATTCTGCGCCCGGCGGAAGGCGAACTCGGAGACACGGCGGCCCTGCGCGGCGCAGACGACCCGCGCGGCCTTCGTCGCGATCAGCGTCGCCAGGTTGACCGCCTGGAGCAGCCCCGCCTCCATCAGAATCGCCTCGCGGAAGGGCGCCGTCACCCGCAGCAGCGGCTCATTGGGGAAGGCGATGGACCCCTCTGGCATGGCGACGATATCGCCGGTGAAGCGCAGATCGGCCAACTCATCCAGAAACGCCGGGTCGTAGTCACGGATGCGCGCCAGAAACGCCAGCTCTTCGGGCGTATAGCGGAAAGACTGCACGAATTCGAGCGCGGCCTCCAGCCCGGCCACCAGCAGGTACGCGCCGCTGAATGGCGCGGTGCGCGTATAGAGATCGAAGGTAGTTAGTCCATTGCGGCCCGTCACCCAGCTGACATAGGCGGCGTCGGGGTGATACATGTCGGTGTGCAGTCCCGGATGGAATCCAGGCGCGCGGCGCGGCATCATCTGCACGCTGGTCACTCCTCCAATCGCGGGAACTCCTCGCGGAACTCCCGCATCTTCGCGTCGATATCCAGGCGGCGACGGTGCATCGCGCTCGGCGCGACGATGTTCAGGCTCAGGATTTTGCTGTTGATCTCGCGCAGCAAGGCCTCATAGCGGACCTCGGCGGCGTCACGAGCGACGTTATAGGCGCGGCGCGCATCCTGGTGAGCTATGCGCGCGTCGAGCGCGTGCTGGCGGCGGCGCAGGGTTGCCAGCACGTCGTCCGCCCGCTTCATATCACTGTCTATCTCTTTGCCGCGCTCGATCTCCGGCGGCGCGAAGTTGTTGTTCTTGAGCAGGCTATAGGCGAGGGCGCGATCTCCGGCATACGGGTTCTGGTCGAGCGCGAGCGGCTTGCCTTTGCCCTCCAGGTGCTCGAAGTCGCCCCGTTCATGCGCCTCGTTCAGCAGCTCTTCGACCAGATCGGTCCATTGGCGGCGCGTTCGGTGCTGCTTGCCTTCATGTGGCCCATTGGTAGATGATTGATTAGATGATTGGTCACTCACGGATGCTCTCCTTTGAGTGGCGGAAAACATCTCCGCCGCTCGCTGTCATCTCGCCTTACCCGTTATTCTTCGCTATCTACTATTATTGTATCGTGGCCGCCCCGTTTCTAGGGAGAGACCTCTCCCCCCAGCCCCTCCCCTGCGAGGGGAGGGGAGCCAGAGTCACGCCGACCTACCACATAGTCAGAGGCGCGGCACTGGCAGCGGTGGCGTGGTTAGCGATTGTGCGCGAGCGGGATATCGCGGAGCGCGGGGACGCCGTGCAGCCTGGTGGCGGCGCGAATCGCGTTGGCGACGGCGCGAGCGAGCGTCTGGGCGGCTGTGGCGCCAGCCAGCGCCAGGGGCAGCGCACCAGCGGGAGCGGCGGTAGCGGCATTCTTTGCGGTGGATAGGGCAAAGACGGTATCGCCGTCGAAGGGGGTGTGGACAGGGCGAATCGCCAGCGCCAGCCCATCGTGCGCCATCTGGGCAAGCTTGGCCAGCTCGGCTTTGGTGAAGGGCGCGTCGGTCGCGATGACAGCCAGCGTCGTCTGCGTACCCGGAACTGGCGGCGACGCTGGGGCGGGCGATGTCTGCGCGCCACTCCGCG
>JAICKD010000796.1 GCA_025928125.1 Ktedonobacterales bacterium | reverse complement strand
CTTCGCCGTGCTGCTCCTGCCATCCTATGTTGACAAGAGCGAGAAGAAAGAGACACTTCAGGAGCGCGCTGCTCATGTCGTGCGCCCGACCAACGCCACCGTCCGGCTGGAAAAACGCGCTGTTGGCGATGAGTGGGTCAACTAGAAGGCGCTAGCAAGGCTGACAGGACTGCCGTGACCGGGGGACGCCATCCAGCGATGGACGCGCGTCCCTTTTGCGTGCGCGCGTAGTTGTGGCGTATGCTGACACGTGCCAGCACTCGTTGAGCCAGCGCAATGAGCCACGCGCTAGCAGAGCAGGCAATCCTGAGTCGGGCAGTTGGGCCAGAGGTGTCGAACATCATGTCCTCCGTCAATGGCAACGCCATACGCGCCGTCTTGCAGCTTACGGGAGTCATCGGGGCGGATAGCTCGCCCACCATTCGCCGCGAACCGGGCTATGGGGATGAGGAGCGCTTCCATATCTCGACGGCCACATCGCAGTTGATGCTGGTGCGCTACCCTCCCACCGCGCGCGAGCGGGCGCATCGTGAGGCGGCCGGGCTGCGGCTGGCGGGCGAGATGGGCCTGGGGCCAGCGCTGCTGCTGGAGGACGAAAGCGGCAAGGCGCTGGGCGCGCCGGTCGTCGTCTATTCCGCGCCGCAGGGGCGCTCGCCGGGCAGCGGCCCGCTGAGCGCCGACGACGTGAAGTGGTGGCTGTTCCTCCTGCTAACTCTGCATCACCTGCCGCCTGACCGCGTGGATGTTATTTCCAGTATGAGTCCCGATGCCGCCACCTGGTGGCAGCGCATGCAGGCGCCGTGGCTGGCCTGCCAGACCGCCTATGCCGCGCCGGTCTATCGCCTGCTGCTCGATTCCCTCAAACGGATGGCTGCGGTGGTGAGTATCCATATCGACGTGCAGCGCGAGCAGTGGCGCGGAGTGGTGCGGCGGCCCTGCCATGGCAATCCGGCGCCATCCAGTCTGATCCGCGATGGCGCGCGCATGATGCTGGTGGAGTGGGATGGCTTTGGCCTGGGCGACCCGGCGCTGGAGGTTGGACGCGCGGCGGTGCTGGCGACGCTGGCTGGGTCGCTTACTAAGGAGCAGTATGCCAGTTTCCTGCCCGACTACCTCGCGGGCATGCGCGATCTGGGCGATACGACGCTGGAGGCGCGGCTGCGGCTGGCGACCGATGTGATGCCGATGGGCTTCTGCCTGACGGTGCTCAATCTGCTGGCCAGGCAGCCACTGCCGCCGCAGGAGCGCTCCCATCAACTCGACGCCGTCGCCCGCGCGCTGCTCTGGTTGCAGCGCACGCTCGGCCTGAAGGAAGATGATCCGGCGACGCTGCTCGCGCCCTTGCGCAATCCGCCGCGCCATGGATAGCAGGCCATAGCAGACCACACAGCGAAAAAAGCGAATGGTCAGGACTCGTCGCCTGGTAGGCGCGTGTGCGGTACAATAGAACGGTTGTACAGAAGCCCTTTTGTGTGGCGCTCGCCACGTTGAGGATAGATGCGCTATGACCTCTCCCACACCAGACGCCGATGGACAGACTGACTTGCTCTCTGGGCTGAATCAGCCCCAGCGCGACGCCGTTACCACCACCGAAGGTCCGTTGCTAGTCTTCGCAGGTCCTGGGAGTGGAAAAACCAGAGTCATTACCCACCGGATCGCCTGGCTCGTCAGCGAATTGGGCGTTTTGCCGTGGAATATCCTCGCCGTGACGTTCACCAACAAGGCCGCCGCCGAGATGAAGGAGCGGCTGGAGAAGCTGATCGGCTCGTCGGCGCGGGATGTGGCGGTGGGGACGTTTCATGCCATCTGCGCGCGCGTCTTGCGGCGTGAGGTCGAGCGGAGCGCTATCGGCCTGAATCGCTATTTTGTCATCTACGACGACGATGACCAGATTGCGCTGGTCAAGCGCATCCTGCTCGATATGCAGTTCGACCCGAAGCAATTCAATCCGCG
>JAICKD010000797.1 GCA_025928125.1 Ktedonobacterales bacterium | reverse complement strand
CACATCCCAACACCGCCAGAATGGCAAGGTGGAAGACGATGTCGCCGACGCTGCGCGGGCCAACCCCAACGGCGATGGTGAACAAGCCGACCATCGTCCCAAACGCGGCGAATGCCTGGGCCAGCAGGCCGATCAGGCGCGTCCATGTGGGCCAGATCCACGTTAGCCCGAAGCTGACCAGTAGTACGACGCCGATGACGCTCTCGGCGGTGGCGGCCTGGTAGTGCGTGTCAATGGCGACGAACATGCCGGAGTGAATGGCTCCGGCAATGACGAAGGCTACCGCCTCGATGAACAGGAAGGCGCGAACCGTCTGTTGCGTTGTCATAGTGTTCCACTCGCTTTCGTGGTCGTCATGCGACGAGCGTGCCGGTCCGGCGCGTGGCGCTTGCCTGCGCAATCTGGCGGGCCAGGATGTTGGCTAGCGCGATGGCGACGAGCCCTACGAGCAGGTGCAGCGTCTGGATGATCCAGTGCAGGGAACCAGGCAATAGCTGAAACTGGGCGATGCCGAGTATCGGGACGATGAGGCCCCAGATCAGCGTTACCAGCGCCAGGACGGGGTTGACCCGCGCCACCAGCGCCAGCACGGCGATGATCCAGAGCATCAGCACCAGCGCGATGCCAAGCAGCATATGGAGCGGCAGCAGGGCAAAGGCATTGCCGGTCCAGAAGAGCAGACCCAGCACAATCATGACGGCGCCGATTGCGCTCACCAGAATCCGCAGCACATTTGCGGTAATCTTCATATGTCATCCTCCTAAGGTGGCTGTGTTTCAAAGGGACAGCGGGCAGCTTCGTGTCACAGTCCCGCGATGGCGGGAATGACCCGGTCGCCGATGATCTCCACTGGGGTGATGTCGCCGATGTTGGGAACGAACCCGACGACCGTCTGGATGCCCATGCTTGCCAGCCACTGGATCTGGCCAATCAGCGCGTCCGACTTCGTGCTATCCCTTGCGTCGTCGCCAACGTCGAAGGCGAAGGCGCACGTCTTCTCGATGGCGTCGTAGTCGCGGCCCTCCTCAGCGCAATAGCGGCGCAGCACGTCGAGCTTGTGCGGAATCTCCGGCTTCGGGCGCAGGCCGCAGGCGTCGGCATAGCGCGCAACCAGCCGCAGCGTCTTTTGTTCGCCGTCGCCGCCAATCAGGATGGGTGGATGGGGGCGCGCGAGGCTCTGCGGTTGATTCCGCGGATGCTCCAACTGGTAGTGCTTGCCAGCGAAGGGTCGTTCGTCGCCATGCTCGCCGCTCCACATGCGCAGGCAGATTTGCAGCGTTTCCTCCAGCATCTCGTAGCGCTCCGCCTGTGACGGAAACGGGATGCCGAGGCCGCGCGCCTCCTCCTCAAAGTCGCCCGTGCCGATGCCCAGACATGCGCGCCCGCCGGATAGCACATCCAGCGTCGTCACGGTTTTGGCGAGGACGCCGGGATAGCGGTAGGGTACGGCGGTCACGTGCGTCAGCAGACGGACACGGTGGGTCTGCGCCGCCAGAAAGGCCAGCGTCGTATAGGCTTCGAGCATGTTGCCGTCTGGGCCGCCAATGCGGGGATGCAGCCAGAGGTGGTCGCTGATGGAGATGCCATCAAAGCCGCTCTGCTCGGCGATTGCCGCGATCTCGCTCAGCCGCGACCTCAGTTGCTCGGGGCCTCCGGGCCAGTCGAACTTGACCAGATGCAGTATCAGTTTCATGCGTCTTCTCTCCTTCTAGTCGTGCAGCATGTTGAGGATGCGCTCGTACTCCTCCGGCGAAATCTCTCCGTTGGCGAGCCTGCGGCGCAGAATCTCCTCATTGCTCTCGCGGTTGTCCCGGCGGGAACCGGCAGACAGGCGCACTGCCCAGATGAGCAGCGCCAGCAGCCCACCCCAGAACAGCAGAAAGGCGATGAGCCAGACGATACCAGGCCAGGGCCAGCCAAACGTCCCCCACGCGCCCGCGCTCCATTG
>JAICKD010000526.1 GCA_025928125.1 Ktedonobacterales bacterium | reverse complement strand
GAGTAGGTGCGGTCGGGGAGCTCAATCTCCAGGTCTCGCGTAATGTCGAGGGAGCCGTCGGAGCGATAGATGAGATCGCCGTCAGCTTTGCTCATCGGCAGGCCGAGGCGCTTGCCACGCAGCACCAGAACGGGGAGCGAGACCGGCGCGTTGGCACGCAGCGCCAGACGGTAATGTTTGGCCCCGAAGAGGCGGCCGGGTGGGCGCAGATCGTACTCCAGCGTGACCATGCTCGCCAGGCGCAGATGCGTCCGCGCGCCACTGCCCATGATCGTGTCGCCTCCATGCTGGACGACCGCGGCGACCGTAATGTAGTAGTCCTGGCTGCCGCTGGCGCCAAGATCGCTATAGCCCAGTCGTTCGTATTCCGCGCGTGTCACTTTGAGCGTGCTGGTGGACGGCCGGACGCCGGGCTGCGGCCAGTCGGCGCGCTCATATGCCACGAGCGCGTCGTTGCAGTCGCGCGGCCACTCCCATTGCAGCCGCAGCGTCGGCCCCAGATTCTGCACTTTGAGATTGCGAATGTCGTCGATGCAGACCCAGCGCTGTGCTGTGCCGACATACGCCATCCGCTGGAAGAGCACCAGCGGCAGGTAATAGGCGACGCCGGGCTTGCTCCAGTGGTCCGTCAGGCTGTTTCGCTCGCCCTGCATCACCTGGCCGAAGCGCGATAGCGTATCTACGGGCGTCACCTCGCCCGCGTGGAGCGTCGGCTCCCCTGGCGACTTGAGCACCGCCACCTCGCCCTTGCCCGGCGCTTGCCAGGTCAGCCGCACATCGAACCCCGCGCTGGTAGCGGTCGTCGTAATCGCCATCGTCCGCACCGGCTGCGGCGGGGTCTCCGGGGTCGCCTCGAGCGTCACCCCGCGCGATGTCAGCACCGTGCCATCCTGATCGCGGAACTGGCAATAGACCCCATAGCCATAGCGTCTCCCGTTCACGAGGCCACGATCTACCAGGTGGCCCGACTCCGCGGGCGTCAGCACGATGCCATCCACCGGCCCGCGCGGCACACCGCCCTCTTTGCGGACGACGCTGACCCGCGTCGCGTTGTCTGGTGGCTGCCAGGTCAAATCAATGGCGCCATCACTCACACGATGGGCGAGCCGATCAACCTCCGCCAGCAGCAGCACCGAGCGCGACGCCACCGCGCCCGCCGCCGAAGTCACGCCCTCGCGGTCGGCATAGACCGCGTAGTACAGCGGAAGGCCGCGCACTGGCTGTGTATCGTCGTAGACATAGCCAGCTACCTTTCCGATCTGCTGGCCGTCCTTCGCCGAGACGGGCTGTGACCCACTTTTGCGCACCACCACATAGCCCGCGTTGCGGGTGGCGGAGGGCGTCCACTTGAGGCTGACGATGCGATCAGACGGCGTGACGACGAGATTCGTCGGCGGCGCGGGCGGCATTTTCGCCAGCATGTCGCGCGCCTCGGCGTAGTCGGAACAGACCCGGAGCGCCTGCGTGCAGAGGTCCGCCTTGTCGTCCGCCGAAACACCCGAAGCGAGCGCCTGACGCACGTACCCTTGCGCCTCGCGGATGCGTTCCTCCGCCAGCCGCAGTGAGGCGTCGCGCCCGGCAAATGTCGCGGGCAGTGACGAGAGCAGCGTGCGTGCGGCAACGAATTGCCGTCCGTCGAGCAACGCCTTGACCTGCGAGGAGGTGCGCTGTTGCGCCTCGGCCTCACGCTGAAGCTGCGCCCGCAACACGTCGAGGCGCTGGCGGAGCGGGTCGGGCTGCCTGGGCGCCCAGAGGCGAATCGCCTCGTCGAGCGACGTTCGCGCGCCCGCGAGGTCCTGCTGCGAGAGCATGCGATCCGCCTCACCCACGAGGTACGTCACCAGGAAGCGATCACCCACTGGAAAGCCACACGCCGCGTTGGGGCAACTCGCCTCGTCGGCGGCTACCTTGTTACCACAATTCGGACAGGAGATGAAGAGCGGCTGACCGCATTTCCGGCAGTTCGGCCGTGAGGCGTCATTCATCTCATGGCATTCAGGATTGCCACAGCGCACCTGTTTGGCGAGCGTATCGAGCGTCGCGCCGCTGGGGAGTGAAAGCGCGAAATTGCGTGTGCGCGCCAGTTCGCGTAGCTCCTGTGTGGCGGCGGCGAGTTGCCAGCCAAGCTTGCGCGCGTCTTGCAGAAACAGCTCGGCCTGCTGCTCGCTAATCGCCTTGGCGGGAGCGCACGCCACCGCATAGCGCTCCAGCAACGCATCCATCGGCGCGCGGCGCAGCGTCTCATCGTATTTGGCGCGTTCCTCCGGCTTGCCAAAGATAGCCCGAGCTTCGCCTGCCATCTCCTCCTTCGCCTGCACCTGCACGTCCTTGTTCATCTGCTGCAGCATTTGCTTATAGAGCAGATCGGCGGCGTTGAGGAGATCGGCGGCGGAGCTATTCGCACGAATCGCCGGATTGACGGTGGCCAGCAGGGTATAGAGCGAGGCTTGGCCAAGCAACTCCAGTTTCTCGTGGATGCGTTTGGCGCGGGTGGGATCGAGCTGCGGGGCGCGAGGGGGCGTGGCGTCCGCCGCACGCACGGACACATGCACGGCGCCGCGAATCTCGCGCTCGGTCAGCGCACCAGCGAATTCCTTGACCCATCGGGCAATCTCGGCTTCGAGCACGAAGCCCTTGGCCTCCGCGACTCGCAGCGCTTCCTGGAACTGCTCGCGCCGCTCTTTGCCAGCCGCCGCGCGCTCGGTGCGGGCGGAAGCCGCCTGCTGCGCGCGCAGTTGATCGTCGGCCAGGATGCGCTTGATCTCGGGAATCATCCCAAGGTTTTTCTTCGCGTCCAGCGCCGACTTCCCAATACCGCTCGACGCCCGCGCCCACTCGCGGCGCTTCTCTTCGACTCGCGCCTCACAGGCGACCTTGTCGTTCGCCTTTTCGGGGTCGAGATCGAGCACGATGAAGACATTGGGCGTCTCGCCAGCCATGCCACACTCCCTGAAAAACTATCGCTCTTACGAGTATCGGCCGAGCTTGCCGCCTGTCTTGCCATCACTGCCGCCCGAAAGCTCGCGGGCGATAGTGCTGAACGTATTGCCCAAACCGCCCTGTGTGGTGTAGATGGCACCGGCCTCAGTCGAGGCGATGGCGCGCAGGAATTGCTGGTCCGCTGAGCCAAAGCCGACGGCGATGACGTTGATCTCGGCATGATGACAGCGCTTCGCCTGCTGGATAGCGCGATCCTGATAACTCCATACGCCATCCGCCAGCACAATGGCGAAGCGCGGCCCCGAGAGGGGGCTTAGCAAGTCGTAGATCGTGTCGAATGGGTGGCCGCTATTGCCACCACCGGTACT
>JAICKD010000052.1 GCA_025928125.1 Ktedonobacterales bacterium | reverse complement strand
TCGAGGCGAGCATCGATCGGATGAGTCCGCTCGCCACCGAGCGCAACATCCGCCTTCTTGCAGCGGTCCCGGATGGCTTGCCCGACGTGTGGGCGGATGCGAGCCGCGCGGGCGAGGTGCTGATTAACCTGATTCACAACGGCATCAAATACACACCGCCGGGTGGCTCGGTCACGATCTCGGCGGAGGTGATCGAGGCTAACGCGACGGGCGAGCCACGCAGCGACGAACAGCAGACCCAGAGCGACGCCGCGCCCCGGTGCATGCTGGCGGTTCACGTGGCGGATACGGGCATCGGCATTGACGAAGACGACCTGCCACGGGTCTTCGAGCGCTTCTTCAAGGCGGACCGCGCCCGCACGCGCGAGATGGATGAGGCGGCATTGCCAGAGTCGCGCGCCGCGGCGGGTACCGGGCTGGGCCTCGCCATCGCGCGCCATCTGGTGGAGTTGCATGGCGGGCATGTCTGGGCGGAGAGCCGCGTGGGCCGGGGCAGCGTCTTCTCCTTTAGCCTGCCGCTCGCCACATCAGCCGAACAAACGCCTGCCATCGAGCCGCCTGCTCCAGATGCTGGTGCGCCCGCGCACCCGTAACAGGCTCGTTATGGATGGACATGTCAATGGATGAATCAAACTGGCGCGAGTTCACAGATCCCCATAGGCGGTTCCGCGTTGATATCCCGGCTTCCTGGCGGGTGGACCAGTCTGAGAGCGCGCTCACTCACAGCCAACAAGGACGCGTCTGGCACGGGACTCGCTTCATCGCTAAATTGCATCCGCCAGATGGTGATGAGAATACCCGGCATATGAGTGTGACGATTCGCATCGAGCAGTTCAATGAAACTCCGCCGCCGATCTTCTGGGATATGCCTGAGCCGACCGATCTCGGTTTTCTCCGTACCTACCGTGTAATATACGACTCGGACTGGCTGAGCGGGATTGTGGGTCATTTGCGCGTCCACGTACAGTATGGAATCCAGCGCGTCTCACGCAAATATCACCCCGAAGGTTGGCAGCTACCCGCGCCGTTGTCATTGGGGGAGCAGCACAGGCGCCGAGCGCTTGTCCAGCGCATCATCAACTCGTTTGAGTTGCTCGTGTCTGGTTGAGGTTCGGGGGCGTTCGAGCGTGCCTTGCGGCAGGGGAAGCGCGCATGATATCCTGCGTTTTAAGCGGGTCGCCAATGGCGGCGAATACCCCCGACCGGCAAGGTAAACGCTATGCTGACGGTGCGCCAGGCGCTGGCAATGGAAGTCTTCGCGGGAAGCTGCGTGGTCGCGGGGAAGGATGGCCTCGACCGCGAGATACGCTGGGCGCATCCTGTCGATATCCCCCATGCCAGCGAGTGGGTGCGCGGCGGCGAGTTGCTCCTCACTACGTTCTATGGCCTGCGCGATGACCCAGAGGCGCAGATTCACCTCTGCGCCGAGCTTGCTGAGAAAGGCCTTGCGGGCATGGTGGTCGCCATTGGTGGCTACCTGGATGCCGTGCCGGACGCCATTCGCAGCGCCGCCGACGCCGCGCGCTTCCCCATCATCGAGATGCCCTGGGATGTCCCGTTCGAGGATGTCGTCCGCGCCATCTCCGAGCAGATCATCAATGAGCAGTATCAACTCTACAAGCAATCGCTTTCGATCCACGGCTCGCTGACACGCCTGGTGCTGGATGGTGGCTCGCTGCAGGATGTCGCTCAGGAGCTCTGCAAGCTGCTGCAACGCCCCGTCGAGATCGACGACCTCTCGTTCTCCATGCTGGCCGCCGCAGGCTCCGAGACCGAGATCGACGACAGCCGCAGGACGGCGCTGCGCGAAGGACGCAGCGCGCCGATGCTGCTGGAGCATCTGCGGCGCACAGGCGTACTCTCACGGATGCGGGCCAGCTTCGCCCCGGAGCGCATCGACGCGGACGAGAGTACCAGCGCATACGGCATGACGATGGCGCGCATCCTGGCGCCGATTGTCGTCGCGCGCAAAATCTATGGCTACGTCTGGATTATCGCGGGCAGGCGCGAGTTGGAGCCGCTCGATTTCCACGCCATCGAGCATGCCGCCACCGTCGCCGCGCTGATCCTCTTCCGCGACCAGACGGGCCGCCAGGCTGAGGAGCGCGCCGAGAGCCGCATCTTAAGCCGACTGCTGGCCGAGGATGCCCGGCTCGATAACACTTTGCGTGAGGAGGCGGCCCGTTTCCGTCTGCGACTGGAGGCGCCCCACGCCATCCTCGTGATCGATGCGGGGAGCAACGAGGTGCGCGCTGTCGAACTGGCCGCGCGCAATGCCGTCCGCCGCGCTGGGCTGGCCGCGGCAATGGGTGAGCGCGCCGGGCGGGTCGTCGTGCTGGTCGAAGGCTCACGTGCTGAGGCGATTGTCGAGCTTTGTCAGCGCATCATCACCGAGGCGCAGCCGCTCGAAGACACCATCAGAGTTGGCGCCAGCCCGCTCCATGAAGACGCCGCGACGCTCCAACGCGCCTATGAGCATGCCCTGGAGGCGCTGGCGTTGCTTCCTGCGCTTGGCGATGACCGCAAGGTTGCCCAGTTCGACGAGCTTGGCATCCTCCACTGGCTGCACGCTGTTCCACAGGACCTGTTGGCGGAGAACGCCTTCGCCCGTAGCATCCAGCGGCTGGCCGAGCACGACCGCGCGCGGGGCGCCGAGCTGCTCCATACACTGGAGGTCTTTCTGGAGTGCGATGGCAACAGTGTGCGCGCGGCGGAAAGGCTGATCGTTCACCGCCATACGCTGAAGTATCGTCTGCAGCGCATCGAGGAGTTGTGCGAGGTCGATGTGAGCGATCCGCTCTGCAAGCTCAATCTGCGGGCGGCGTTGCTCTCGCGTCGCATGCGCAACGCCCATGGCGGCGAATAGGGGAGAACCTCTCCCGGCCTTCGGCCACCCTCCCCTAGAAGGGGAGGGCATAGGCGACCATTCCGCCGGATGGCTACACGCGCACTCCCCTCTCCTCCTAGGAGAGGGGCTGGGGGTGAGGTCAATGCGAGTTCGCCACAATGGCCAAAGAACGTCGGCCAACGTCCAGGCCGCTGGCCCTTGAGCCTGGTTCGGCTGGCCGATATACTGCCCACAACCGAGGATGCGTGGCCAACCAGACATCGCTGTCGGTGGCGGGCATCATCACACGAGGAGGTACGAGAATGGCTCTCAAAACGCTGACGACCGATCGGCTGCTGATTGATGGAGAGAGTGTCGCGACCACCAGGACGCGGACGCTGGTGAATCCTGCCACGGGCGCGCCCGCCGATGTTGTGCCGGAGGGCAGTGTCGAAGACGTGCAGCGCGCGGTCGCGGCGGCGAAGGCGGCGTTCGACGATGGGCGCTGGTCGGGCATTGGGCCGAGCGCCCGTTCCGCCGTGTTGTACAAACTGGCCGACCTGATCGAAGAGCATCTGGACGAGCTGGCCGCGCTGGAGTCGCGCAACGTTGGCAAGCCGATCAAGCTGGCGCACGATAGCGACCTGCCGTTCGCGGTGGACTGTCTGCGCTTCTTCGCCGGCGCGGCGCGTCAACTGGATGGGCGCGCGTCGAGCGAGTACGTGCCGGGCTACACCAGCGTGATTCGCCGCGAGCCGATTGGCGTGGTGGGCCAGCTGGCGCCGTGGAACTATCCGTTGATGATGGCGATCTGGAAGATTGGTCCCGCGCTGGCGGCTGGCAATACCGTCGTGCTCAAGCCCGCGCCCGAGACGCCGCTCACCTCGCTCGCGCTGGGACAGCTGGCGATGGAGGCGGGCATGCCCGCGGGCGTCTTGAACGTGGTGACGGGCGGCGACGACGTTGGCGTGGCGCTGGTGGCGCACCCCGACGTGCGGCTGATCTCGCTGACCGGCGCGAGCGAGACGGGCAAGGCGGTCATGCGCGCGGCGTCCGACACGCTCAAACGGGTGCATATGGAGCTTGGCGGCAAGGCGCCATTTATCGTCTTCGACGATGCCGATCTTGAGGCCGCCGCGCATGGAGCGGTAGTGGGCGGATTCGTCAATACGGGGCAGGACTGCACCGCCGCCACGCGCATCTACGTGCAGCGCGGCGCGTTCGACGCCTTCATGAAGCGCTATCTCGAACTGGTAAGCCAGGTGCGCGTCGGCGATCCGTCATCGCAGCAGACCGACATGGGGCCGCTCGTCTCTGAGGCGCAGTTGCAGCGGGTTGAGGCGCTGGTGGCGACCGCGAAGGGATCGGCGCGATTCCTGGCGGGCGGCGAGCGTGCCAGCGCGCTAGGGATGGAGAATGGCTTCTTCTTCCAGCCGACGGTCATTACCGGCGTTGCCGACAATGCGAAGGTCGTCACCGACGAAATATTTGGCCCGGTGACCGTGGTGCTGCCGTTCGACGACGAGGCCGAGGTCATCGAACGAGCGAACGCGGTGCGCTTTGCGCTGGCTGGCTCCGTCTGGACGGGCAACGTGCAGCGGGCGATGCGGGTGAGCGGCGCGCTGGAGTTTGGCACCGTCTGGGTCAACGATCACCTGCCGCTCACACCAGAGATGCCGCATGGTGGTTTCAAGCAGAGCGGCTTCGGCAAGGATATGTCCGTCTACGCCCTGGACGATTACACCCAGATCAAGCATGTGATGCTCGATACGTCGGGCGATCAGCGCAAGGGCTGGCACTACACCATCTTCGGCGACGCCGAATAAGTCAGACGACCGGTTTGCTTGCTGGCTGTTCTCCGAAACATCCGGGGTGCGGCCAGCGCCTACAGCGCGGCGATGAACGTGGCCAGATCGCGGCGATAAGGCGCGCCGCTGATGTTCTCCCACAGTGGGGTGAAGTGCTTGAGGAGCGAGGTCTGCCGCGTTTCCTGATCGGCATGGAATCCGGCCAGGAGCGCATCGTCTGGGTGATCGTCGCCCAGGTGATCGAGCAATGCGATGGCGAAGACGCTATCCTGAAGATCACCCAGATGCGTCTGCACCTCTTTGAGCGTCGAAAGGAGCGACTGGGCGCAGGGGTCGTCGTCATCCGAGAACAGCTCCAGGGCATAGCGCAGATGCTTGCAGGCGATCCGTAACGGATGAAGCTGGCTGGCCTCCGACGCGCCATCAACCTCGGCTTCAAAGCGCAATATCGCTTCGTAGCGACTCCAGAGCGCGCCGCCCGCGACGTGGCGCACCAGCATCTGGCGGGCGCTTTGGTCGTGCGCGATCAACCCCTTTGCGATTTTATCTGGATGATCCAGCATGCGTTGCGTCTTGGGGAGCCGCAGTGTCTTGCGCAGCCGCTTGAGCGCCTTCTCGCGCCGCTGTTCGATGTCCTCGCGGAGCGTGCTGTTCGTCTCGCTGGACTCGTCCACAGCCTCGATGCTGTGCTCGTACTCTGCGAGAGTTTCGAGCAGGATATCGAGATCGCGCACTCCACCCAGGCGGTCCGCCAGCGGCTGAAGCTGCTTCCGCAGACGCTGAACGCGCTTGAGCCGGAACGCTGGCGTCGTCTCCAGCAGGTGCGCCATCGTGCGCAGCCGCCGCGTGGCTACCCGCATCTGGTGGATATCTTCGACATCGCTATGATCGCAGACCGGTTCAACGAAATCGCTGATCCGGGTGAGTTGCTTCTCCAGAGCTTCCAGCCCGACCTGTGCGAGCGGCTCTCTGCCAAGCGAAACGCTCTCAGTTGGCATCACGCCGTTCCGGTGGCCATCTGGTGACCGCTTGCCTGTTCGTACTTCCATTGGTGAGCTTCTTTCTCCACCGCTATCCATGCGATACGGAGCTATCTACCTGGGAAGAAGGCGCCTTCACGTAGTGACGCTTCAAGGTATGCCATAGATGTTGGCGCTTCATTGTACGCTATATAGCGGCGTACCTGCTACAATAGACCGGAGAATTCGTATAGTCTGATTGCGCCACCTCGCAAACTGGCGTATACTGGTGCGCCAGGAACCCGGAGGTGAGATTCATGGCACAGGTCGCCCTGTATATGTTTGGGCCGCCACGTATCGAGCTCGATCACGAGCCAGCCACGATAGATACCCGCAAGGCGCTTGCCCTCTTCGTCTATCTGGCGGTCACACGCCGACCGCACACCCGCGACGCCATCGCCGGACTGCTCTGGCCAGACTACGACCAGGCGCACGCGCGCGCGACGCTCCGGCGCACACTCTCGCCGCTCCACCGTCTGCTGGGCGAGGGCTATCTCAGTATCGAGCGCGAGATGCTGGCGCTTCGGGCAGACGCCGCACTCTGGACCGATGTCGATGAATTCGAGGCGTTGCTGGCCCGCTGCCAGACGCACGGACACGACGAGAGTGTCGTCTGCGCCGAATGCCTCCCACTGCTCAATCAGGCGGCTGATCTCTACGCAGATAGTTTCCTGGCGGGATTCGCGTTGCGTGATAGTCCGGCGTTCGATGACTGGCAGTGGGCGCAGGGTGAGCGACTGCGTCGCAGTCTGTCGAGCGCGCTGGAACGCCTCGCGCTTGGCTACAGCGCCAGCGGAGCATTTGACGAGGCGCTGCTTGCCGCGCGTCGCTGGCTCTCACTGGACCGCCTGCATGAACCGGCGCACCGTCTGCTGATGTCTATCTATGCCTGGGCTGGCCAGCGTTCGGCCGCGCTCCAGCAGTATCGCAGTTGCGTCCAGGTGTTGGACGAAGAACTGGGCGTCGCGCCGCTCGAAGCCACAACCGACCTCTATGAGGCTCTGCGAGCGAAACAACTCCCAACCTTGCCCGAACTGGCCAACAGCCATAAACCGACTGCGACGGTTGTCGCGCCGATCACTGCCACTGCCCCGAAGCCCAGCCCGTCCCCACTACCGGAGCGCAGTCAGGCGCCGTTCGTTGGACGCGACGCCGAGTTGAACAGCCTCCTCGACGCCTGGCATCAGCACGCCGAGGCTGGCTCTGTGATGATTGTGGCCGGTGAGGCAGGCATTGGCAAGACACGTCTCGCACAAGAGTTCCTGCATCTGGCGCGTGCTGAGGGCGCGGGGACGCTGGTGGCGCGCTGCTTCGAGGGTGAGAGCCATCTGGCATATGGGCCGCTCGCGATGGCGCTAAGAGGCGCGCTCCCACAGGGCGGCGCTGGCTGGCCCACTCGTCTGGAGACGCCGTGGACGGCGGAAATCGCGCGGTTGCTGCCGGAACTGCCGGTTGCGCATGGCAATGGCGAATACCTGCACCCGATTGAAGGCCCCGGCGCGCAGACCCGTTTCTACGAGGCGCTGCGCCGCGCGCTCATAGCTGCCTGCGCCAGCGCCAGCCGGGGCATCTTCGTGCTGGATGACGCTCAGTGGGCAGATGGCGCGACGCTGACGTTCCTGGCCTATCTGGCGCGCCGGATAACTGATCAGCCGTTGAGCATGCTGCTTCTCTATCGTATGGGCGAGACTGGCGAGCAACCTGAACTGGAGCATCTGCTCGGCGTTGCCCGCAAGACGGCTCACGTCATCGTCGAGCCTGGGCGGCTGCTTCCCCAGGATGTGCATGCGCTAGTGACGGCCCAACTGCCGCATGAGCAGACATCCAGTGATGTTGCCACACGGCTCTATCAGGAGACCGAAGGGCTGCCCTTCTTCCTGGTCGAATATCTGGCGGCCATCACCAGCGGACTGCTCGCCGCGGAGAGCCATCCGTGGTCCCTGCCGGGCGGGGTGCGCGAACTGTTACGCTCGCACCTGAGCGCCGCCAGTGAGACGGGTTGGCAGGTGATGAGCGCCGCCGCGGTGCTGGGTCGATCCGCGCCGTACGAGTTGCTGCGAGAGGTGAGCGGGAGAAGCGACGACGAGACGGTTGCGGCGCTCGAAGATCTGACTGGGCGCGGACTGCTGCGCGAGGCAACCGCCGAGAATGCGAAGGCGACCATTCCTGTCTATGATTTCTCGCATGAGAAGCTACGCGCGCTGGTCTACGATGAGATAAGTCTCGCGCGGCGACGGTTGCTGCATCGCCGCGCCGCCGAGTTTCTCAGCACACGGTTGGCAAGTCGGCGCGACAGCACGGTGCAGGCCAGCCAGGTTGCCCGCCACTACCTACTCTCTGGCAATGATGCCGAGGCGGCGCACTATTATCGCATTGCCGGGAACGAAGCCCGCGACCTCTACGCCAACGTCGATGCGCTGGAGCATCTGCGGACCGCGCTGGCGCTGGGGCATCCCGATGTGGTGGCGCTCCACGGTGATATCGGCGATCTGGAGACGCTGCTTGGCGAGTACGCAGCCGCGCTGGCCAGCTACGAGAAGGCCGCCGCGCTCTGCACATCCGAGGAGTTACTGCGCATCGAGCACCGGCTGGGGAACGTGTATGCGCGTCGTGGCGAGTGGCGTTCCGCCGCGTCGCACTATGAAGAGGCGGAGGCGGCCAGCGCCGAGGCTGAGATGGACTCGGCCTGGCAATCGTTGCTCTCCGCCGACTGGAGTCTGGCGACCTGGCGCATGGACGACGAGGAACGGGCGCGGGCGCTCGCGGCCCAGGCGCTGACACTGGCGGAAGAATCGGGCGATTTGCGTGCGCTGGCCCAGGCCCACAATATCCTTGGCATTCTATTGTCCGAAGACGTGGATGAGGCCCGTGCTCACCTGGAACAGAGTCTAGCGGCGGCGACAATGCTCAACGCGCCGATGCTCCGTGTCGCCGCGCTTAACAATCTGGCGCATCTCTGGCAGAAGAGCGGTAACCTTGCGGATGCGATTGCGTGCGCTCAGGCGGCGCTCGATCTGTGCGTGACGCTGGGCGACCGTCACCACGAAGCCGCCCTGCACAACCATCTGGCCGACCTGCTGCACGCGGCGGACCGCTCGACCGAGGCGACGGCGCATGTCCGCCAGGCGGTGCTGATCTACGCGGAAATCGGCGTCGAGGCAGGCGCGGTGCAGCCAGAAATCTGGAAGCTCTCCGAGTGGTAATTGGGCTACCGTTCCTACACCCCCTCCCCCTGTGGGGGAGGGGGTGGCCGCAGGCCGGGGGAGGGGGCCTTAGCCAGCTTTGTAGCCGAAGCGCCGGAGCAGTTCCTTACGCTCGGCGATGTCGGCCTCCGTCTCGATGCCCTTTGTGGCGATGCCATCGATGACGCCAAGGATGCCACGCCCCTGTTCGGTCTCCGCAACGATCACCTGCACGGGGTTGGCGGTGGCGCAGTAGATGTGGCAGACCTCCTGCACCGCGCGCACCGCCGGAAGCACATTGATGGGAAAGGCATTGCGCAGGAGAATGAGGAAGGCATGACCAGCGCCCAGGGTGAGCATGGTCGTGCGCGCAAGCTCGGTCAACTCGTCGTCAGTGCCGCTCCACCGCACGAGCGCTGGCCCGGAAGCCTCGTTGAACGCCAGCCCAAACTTGATGCCCGGCGCCGATCCTACCAGCGCCTCATGCAAGTCCTCGACCGTCTTGATAAAATGGCTCTGGCCGAGGATCAGATTCACATCGTCCGGTTTTTGGATGTCCACCACGACCGTTTCCATGTTGGCCCCCTATGCAAGAATTAGCGCCGTCGTGCGGACATCATACCACCGCGCTATTTGGCGTCTTTCTGCTGGTGATCGCCCGCATGTTCGACGGCGTGAATGATATCGGGGATATGGGTCATGCGCCAGATGAGTGCGATGGCGCTGCCAAACGCGCCCGCCAGGATGACGATCACCACGATGAGGGTAAAGTCGGCGGCGGTGGGCAGCCGGTGGCTCAGCAGCAAAACGGTCACCGTTGCCAGAATGCCAGCAACCAGGGCGGTCAGCAGACACCCCTTCGCCACGCTGAAGAATACACTCTCGAAGTATCGTCCAATTCGGCCCATGATGCCCTCCTGAACAGGTGATCGTCGTCTGTACGCTACTGCTGTCGTTCTGTTGTCGAACCGTCGCGGTCAGACATGTATCACTGGTTGCATCTTATGCATATGGCCGCAAGTTGTCAACGCGCAATCTTCATCCCCTGTATCGCCTGAGACGGCTTTCAGGTTATGATAGATGAGGAGTGACGCCATCACTATTCAACGAAATTCATAGCTCTCGCCAGGGCAGGAGGATTTATATGCCAGAGACACCAGCCAGTTCGTCAGCGGGGCAGCCTATCAATCGCTCTGGCGCGGAGCGCCTTGGCGCGCAGGTGTATGCGCTCGTGCGTGCATGCCCGCCGGGCCGCGTGACCACCTACGGCTGGATCGGCGCCGCGATGGGCTATCCACGTGGCGCGCGCATGGTCGGCTGGTTCATGAACAAGGCGCCGCGCTGGGAGAATGTACCCGCGCAGCGTGTCATCAACAGCAAAGGCGAGCTTTCGGGCAGCTGGGCATTCGGGCAGCGCGGACGCATGCGCGAATTGCTGGAGCAGGAGGGCATTGTCTTTAGCGCCGAAGACCGGGTTGACCTCAAGCGCTTCGGCTGGGACCCCTCACGCGATCTGAGTGATGACGAGCGCACCGAGATCCTGGCCTCCGCCGACAGCGCGCCCGCCGATGTTGACGACGAGCTTTTGCGCCTGCTGATGGATGATCCCGCCTCGCCCTTCCGCATCCAGCCGACGGGCCGCTAAGCGCTGGCCGTTGGGCAGATGCGAACAGAAGGAGCGCTAGGTATGATCCTGCCGAAAGAACGCGACCCGCGTTTTGTGACCATCCGCCGTGGTGGGACGC
>JAICKD010000475.1 GCA_025928125.1 Ktedonobacterales bacterium | reverse complement strand
CTTATCTCCCTCTCACCGCAATGTGGCATACTCAATGCGTACCTGAATGCACGTGCCGATTGCGCCACGACTGCGAGCGTGGGTACGGCATGCCAGTTCAGCAAGGAGGGAGCCATGGTAACAAGTAATCCTCGGCTCGTCACTCACCCGAAGGGTCGGGGAGCGACGAGCATGGTGTGGAATGGAGATGGCGTCCAGCAGATCATTCTGGTCAGCAATCGCGGACCGATAGACTACGCCTTCGACGAAGATGAGATGCCCATCGCCCAGCGTGGCGCGGGCGGTGTGGTGAGTGGGCTGGTCTCCGCCGTGGGGAAGCGCCCCGCGACGTGGATCGCGCTCGCCATGAATGATGCTGATCGCGCCGTTGCGCGCGCCAGAGGCAAGGCAACGATTCCCAATGCGCCGGAGCTTGCGAATATCGCCTTGCGCCTGGTTGACGTACCCGCGGCTACCTACGACCGCTTTTATGAGGGCATCAGCAACCGTATCCTCTGGTTTGCCCAGCATTACCTGCTGCGCCCGACCGGTTCGGCGCGGTTTAGCGCCCGCACGCGCCGCGACTGGGAGACCGGCTATCGCGTCGTCAATGAAGCGATAGCCGAAGCGGTGATCGAAGAGCTGGCTTCCAGCGGTTCCTCGACGCCGGTATTCTTTCAGGACTATCACCTCTATCTCGCCCCGGCGATGGTGCGCGCAGCCTATCCTGAGGCGCTGCTCGAACACTTCGTGCATATCCCCTGGCCAGAGTCCCGCTACTGGGAGCTACTGCCGGATGATATGGTGCGCGAGATTTTCGCGGGGCTGGCGGCGAACGACGTTGTTGGCTTCCAGACAGACCGCGACGCGCGCAATTTCCTGGAGGGCGCCGAGCGCTTCCTGGAGGGCGTCACCGTCCAGCAGGCGCCAACGGGCGGCAGCGGCGTTCTGCTCTGGCAGGGGCGCCGGGTGCTGGTGCGCGCCTATCCCATCGCGGTCACCCCGCGCGAGGTGCAGGCAAGCGCCAACTCGCCTGAGGCGCTCGATGCGGCGCTCGAGCTGCGCGACGAGTTGCGGCTCACCGACGAGACGCAGCTGATCGTCCGGGTGGACCGCGTCGAGCCGACCAAGAATATCGTACGCGGCTTCCAGGCGTATGAGCATCTCTTACGCAGTAATAAGGATCTCCGCGGGCAGGTGGTCTTCCTGGCGCTCCTGGTTCCCTCGCGGCAGGGCATGGCGGAGTATCGCCGCTACGAACGCCAGGTGCGCGCGATCATCGACCGAATCAACGCGCGCTACGGGACGCCAGACTGGCAGCCGATAGTGGCGATCTTTGGCAACGACCGCGCCCGCGCGCTTGCCTGCATGCGCCGCTATGATGTTTTGCTGGTCAATCCAGTGATCGACGGCATGAATCTGGTGGTCAAAGAGGGCGCGCTCGTCAACCGTCGCCCCGGCGTGATTCTGCTCTCGCGGACCGCTGGCGCCTACGAGCAACTGCGCGACCATGTGATAGGTGTGCCGCCGATGGATGTGCAGGCGACCGCCGAGGCATTGGAGGAGGCGCTCGCCACCCCGCTGGAACAGCGCGCGGCGAATGCGCTGGCGTTGAAGGCATTGCTCAACGAGGAGAATGCGAAACTCTGGCTGGACGCCCAGATTGCCGATGTGCGCGAGCAGGCGCGGCTCGCCCGGCGCAAGGCGCAGGTGGCTGGCGCGGCCCAGCGTGTGATCCCGCTGGAGCCTGAACGCGACCTGGAAAAGGTGGTTCCAGGCCATCGAGACTCTCTGGTAATGTAGATGTCGTGCGGTTTCCCTTCGCAGATCCCTTCCCTGTCCATCACGGGGAAGGGATTTTGCGTTTTAGATCGCAGTGAGGATTGCGCCGAGCACCACCAGCGCCGCGCCCAGCCAGACATGCCACCCCTTCCGCTCGCGCGCCAGCAGCACGCCGATCAGCACCGAGACCTCGCGCAGCGTCGCCACCGGCCCGGCGTTGGCGCGCTGGAACGCCAGCAGCACCAGCAGATACGCCGCCGTCGAGCCGATAGCGATCTGTATCCCCGGCCACAGCGCGCGCCGCAGTCGCTTGAAGTTGATGCGCAAAATGCCCGCCAGCATAATCCCCTGTAGCCCTATCGCCGCGCCGAGATAGCTCAGCGGGTTCACCTGGCGCACGGCCCCAGCGTCAATCGTGGCGTAGGTGGCGATGCAGACGCCTGTGAGCAGCGCGAAGCCAATCGCCGCGCGCTGGCCGTTCTGCTTGCCCGCCGTCGCCACCGAGGCCAGCCCCAGCGCCAGCGCGGCTGCTCCGGCGAACCCCCAGGGTGTGGGCGCCTGCGAGAGCAGCAGCCAGCCGCCCAGCGTCACCAGCAGCGGCGCCGCGCCGCGCGCCAGCGGATAGACCAGCGAGAGCGCGCCCAGCCGATAGGCGGTGGTGAGGCAGAGGGCATAGGCGCACTCCGCCAGCGCCGAGAGGATAATCAGCGGCCAGACCTGCCAGGGCGGCGCGAGGATCATCGCCGGGATGAGCGCGACGCCCGCCGCCAGCCCGGCCACCGTCGCCGCCGCCAGCCGGTCGTCGGTCCCATGCAGCAGCAGATTCCAGCCCGCATGAAAGAGCGCGGCCAGCAGGACCAGGGCAAGCGCGATGGGTGGCACGATTGAGGCTCTTTCAGGCATACGGGGCAATTGTCTGCCATGCATACTCTACCATGCCCCGTTCTCGCCGCCACCGCTCGTTGACTATCGTCGTGCCATATGGTATGCGTAACTCGTAACTTGTATACGTGCTGCGCGAATCGTGGAGGGAGCGACCAGTGAACGACAAGTTCGACAAGTTTACCGAGCGCGCGCGGCTGGCGCTCAGCCTGGCGCAGGATGAGGCGCAGAAACTCAACCACAATTACATGGGTACCGAGCATCTGTTGCTGGGGTTGACGCGCGAAGAGGAACGCGACGCGCCGAGCACAAAAATACTGGAGTATCTCGGCATCAGACCAGAGGCCGTGCGGGCGGCTGTGCTCCATATCCTTGGGCATGGCGACCGCCTCGTACTTGGTGAGATTGGCCTGACACCGCGTGCCAAAAAGGTGATGGAGCTGGCGGTGGACGAGGCGCGGCGGCTCAACCACCACTACATCGGCACAGAGCATCTCCTGCTGGGGCTGATTCGCGAAGGCGACGGCATCGCCGCCGGGGTGCTCGAGAGTCTGGGCGTCAATCTGGAGCGTGCGCGTAACGCGCTGACCGATATGCTGTCGCGGCGCGCGAGTAGGGAGGGTGGAACGAGCGCCAGGCCAGCGGAGAGCGAGCCATCTGTTCCCGCCACGCCTTCCGCTGGGCCAAAGAACAACGTCGTCACCTGTCGCCTGGATGATGCCGCCGTGGACGCGCTGGATGCGCTGGTGGAGGCAGGCATCCGCTCGACCCGTAGCGACGCCGCCGCCTGGCTCATCAGCGCGGGCATCGAGGCGCACCGCGAGCTATTCGACCGCGTGAACACGACTGTCAGCGAGATTCGCAAGCTTCGGCTGGAGGCGCGCGACATCGCCCGCCAGATGACGCGCGACGCAGCGGAGCAAGAGCCGCCTGAAAGCGCTGAGAACACCGAGGGCGAGGCCAAAGACCCCGAAGCGCCGGACGACCTGGACGACCTCAATAAGCTGGACGAGCCGCCAACGGCCTGAATCGTGCGGGGG
>JAICKD010000465.1 GCA_025928125.1 Ktedonobacterales bacterium | reverse complement strand
GGGGCTGGTGATATAGCTGACGTGCTCGGGAAAGCGCTTCTTCTCGTGGGCCAGGATGATCGCCAGCCGACCCGCCAGCGAGGCGATATCCGCGCCGCCGCCGCTGCCGGGGAGCTTCACCGCCGGATGCGCACGGTCGCCGATGTACGAGGTGTTGAGGTTGCCGTAGCGGTCCACCTCGGCGGCGCCAACGAAGCCAAGGTTGGCCCAGCCCTGCGCCAGCAGGCCCATCAGCGCGCCCGTGCGAGTGGCCCACTCAGCGCCTTCGATATTCGGGGCATCGCCCATCGTCAGCAGCAGCTCGCGTGAGGGCGTGTCGCGCACGAGGCCATTCTCGAAGAGGCCGATGGCGTTGGGCGCGTGGGTGCGCTTGGCCAGCGCGAAGGCGATCAGCGGCAGACGCATGCCAACAAACACCACCTCGCCATCGTGTATGGCGCGTGCGGCGCAGACCACCATCAACTCCTGTGGAGTGTAGTCATTCAAACTCGCCATAGCCTGCTCTCTCCTCTCGCCAGGTCGCACAACACCACCAGGGTCGGCATCATCAGGGGCGGCGCAGCCCATCCGGCAGATCGGGCAGCCCAACGCGCGCGCGAATCGCGGACGAGTTGACGGAGACCACCTGCCCGGCGAAGTCTTCGCCCGCTGGCCCGCAGAGCCAGCGCATCAGCGCGGCGGGTTCCTCAGCCGGACGCAGCCAGCCCTGCGCATGCGCTCTGCGAAAGAGATCGGTGTCTGGCAGTGGGATCGAACGCATACCTGCCTGCATGTCCGTATCCAGCATGCCAGGGCTGACGGCGATTGCAATGACGCCGGCTCCCTCCAGCTCGGTCGCAAGAATGTCCGTGAAGAAGTTCACTGCGGCCTTGGAGACGCTGTACGCGGCTGCCCCGGCCATCGGTCGGCTGCCAGCGCCAGAGGTCACGTTCAGAATGCGCCCCCAGCCGCGTTTCACCATGCCGCCCAGAACAGCGCGGGCGCAGTAAAACGGCCCGTTCAGATTCACCGCCAGATCGCGCGCCCACACCGCCGGGTCCATCTCGGCGACACGACCTGTCACCGACACCACTGCCGCGTTATTCACCAGAATCGCGATTGGCCCAAGCGCCTGCTCGATCTCAGCGACAGCGGCGCGAACCTGCTCCCAGTCCGCCACATCCGCGACGACACTGACGCTCTGCCGACCGCGCTCGCCGATGGCCTGTCCAACCGCATTGAGTGTCGCCGCTGAGCGGCCCAGCAGCGCGACATCCGCGCCCGCCTCGGCGAGCGCCAGCGCGGTCGCCGCGCCCAGGCCGCGCCCGCCGCCCGTGACCAGCGCCACGCGCCCATCCAGTTCGCCCATCGCTCCACTCCTCTCGTTGCCTCGCACGAGTTGGCCGCTCACGCTCGGCATGCTGTATCAGGTGGCGCCGGTTTTACACGCCGCCTATGGTGATACCAAATCGTTCCGCCAGCGCCGCGCGATAGTCCTCCTCTGACTGTAAGATACGCTCCTGCCGGTGTCCATCGAGCGTCGTGATCAGTTTCAGATCACTCAGCGTCACCCGCCCCGTTGGGAGCGCCAGCGTGCAGATGCGGCGCTGCGTGAAGTGTGATTCGGGCGAGGTCTGCTGATACTGGCAGCGCTCGGTGAAATCGCTGATGGGATGCGGTTGAAGGGTGAAGCGATACTGCGAGACCCAGTCTGTCGCGTTGCGTTGCTGCAGGAGCCAGGCGCCCTCGCGTGTGTTGAAGCGCAGACGATAGCTGTGGCCATCACCGCCGTCCTGCTCGACCTCAGGTTGCAGGCGTAGCGGCTGGCGAAACGAGTCGCCGAAGCCCACATCAGCTAACCAATCAGTTCCTTCGAGGGCATGAATCTGGAGCGTCATGTGGTCGAAAGCCGGTGAAAAACCGCCATCAGTGTCCGCCACACCTGCAGAGAGCCGCGATACGGTGAATCCCAGCCGCAGCAACAGCCAGGCGAACAGGCCATTGAGTTCGTAGCAGAAGCCACCACGACGCCGATGGACGATCTTCTCGTAGAGCGCCGCATCGTCCAGGGTGATCGGCTGGCCGTACTGGATGGAGAGATTCTCGAACGGCACAGCCAGCAGGTGGCCCGCATGCAGCGCACGCAGGGTATCGAGCGTTGGCGTCAGCATATCCCAGCGCATCTGCGTCGCGAGATGGATGCGATCCAGATAGGCGGCGGGATCGAGTCCATCAGTGGTGGCAGGCGCGCTCATCGCTCGCTGTCCTTCCTGCGTCATTGCTCGTGGCCCTCAACTGAGCGCCACTGACCTGCTGCTGCACACGATATACCAGCCACATGTGCGGCGTCCATGCGAACGCCCGCGTCTCCGATTCTCCGCGACTCGCGTCTGGCGTTTGCTCCCGTCGCGCTCCCCTGCTATCATCTGGAGCGGCTGCGTTCACTGTCCGTGCGAAGTGAAGGATGGGGAGCATGCGGACTGTGCGAATTGTTGAATTCATCGCTGGCTGGCTCGCGGTCGTCATCGGCGTGGCGATTACGCTGTATATCTGGCAAGGCGGCTTCATCGAGCCAGACGCGGTCGTTGTTGATCTGACCACCTTTGGCCTCATCCTGGCGATCATCGCGCTGAGTGTCACGCTGGAGAGCCTGACCGGCTCGCTCGTCGCGCGCGTCACCCTGGCTCTGGGGGCGATTGCATTGTCGGGTGTGTTCGTCGTCAGCTTCGTGATCGAGCTGGGGATTCCGGCGCTGCTGGCCGTCGCCGCGATGCTGATAGCGTTCACGCGCCACCTGCCAGCCCCCGCGCCACGCCGACTGGACGCCTGACCACCTGTGGTTGGACGCGGCGTTGGCTCAGTAGCCGTAGTCTACGGGCGCGGCGAAGCGATGCTCTTTGGGCGCGAGGGCTTGCCAGCGGGCAGCGCCGAGCTTGGCGAGGTAGGCAGCGCGGTCGGGCAGGTCGAGCACCCAGGCGCGTAGCCATTCGGCGAAGCCCTCGGCAGTACGGGTCGCTTTGTGGTATTCGGCGAAGGCGGCGTGGTCACGGTTGTAATAGCCTTGCACGGGCGAGGGGTGCGCCCCGCCTGGCTCATGGACGACCGCCAGCGTCTTGAAGCCGGGGGCCAGCACGCGGTTGGGGTCGCTGAGGATGACCTCTGGCGCCACGATCTCCTCCGCGACGTAGATCACTCCCTTCGCGGCCAGCGCGGCCTCCTCGCAGATGCCCAGGCCCCCCCAGGCGTGCGCGCGGCCCAGCGCATCGGCGCGCTGCACATGGAGGATCGCGACATCGGGCTGCACCGCCGACACCAGCAGCGTTGGCGCGCCATCCAGCGGCGAGGGGGACGGGCGCATGCCGGGGTTGTCGCGCGCGATGTCGCTGCCCAGCAGCGAGCGGATGGGGATGTAGGGGACGCCGAGCGCGGCGGCCTGCAATGCCACGGCGATGCTGTAGTTGCTGTAGTCGGTGATCGCGATGCTACGCGGCTGGCCCTGCTCCGCCGCGCGGCGGTAGTTGTGGCCCAGTCCCTCGCTGACGTTGCCCGCCCAGGCCGCCATGATGTGCGCGACGCAGCCCGCGCCGATCAGTTGATCGAAGAGGATGTCGGAGATTGGGCCGATCAGCGTCAGATCGCGTCTGCCCTGGCGGATGATCTCGTGGCCAGCGGCGAAGGGAATCAGCGGTTCGAGCGCGCAGCTCATCGCCAGGCTGGCGCCATCTGGCACGAAGCGCGCT
>JAICKD010000156.1 GCA_025928125.1 Ktedonobacterales bacterium | reverse complement strand
GAGGTCTCGTCGTTGCCGACGCCGATTGTTGTGGTCCAGTCTGCCATCGCCAATACGACGCTGCCCACCTGGCTGCCGTCGTGGCTGACTGACCAACTCTCTACGTGGCGGATACCGCTCGCCGGGCTGAGCGGGCTGGCGGGCCTGCTGGGAGTAGTACGCTTCGTGTGGGATCTCTTCCAGAACGCGAAGGACGCCAGAGACGCGGCGCAGGGCGCGGCCAGAGCAGCCGCGATGCTCCACACGCGCATGTCACACCGGCAATAGCAGAAATAGATGCATAACGCCGGGCCAGAAGGCTGGCGACTGAAGTCGCGCCTATATGACCTCACTATGTTCGGCCACAAAGCCTGCCTGCGCAGGCTCCAGCCAGACCGGCCAGGCGCGATGACAATCACCCACGTTTGCACGTTAGGCATTGTCTGCTGCTATTATTGAGGGCATATCATGCCGCAAAGCCTTTCAGCCGCGTTGGCTGCCCAACCAGAGAGATAAAATATGCCGCACCATGCCGATTTCACCGCCAACCGATATCTGCGCCTCGCGCCTGAGGTGCGGGATGCGCTCGCGTCAGGCCGTCCGGTGGTCGCGCTGGAATCTACAGTGATTGCGCATGGGCTGCCCCGGCCCACCAACCTCACCGTGGCGCGCGAGATGGAGGCGGCGATACGGGCGGAAAGCGCTGTCCCGGCGACAGTCGCGCTCCTCGACGGCTCCATCGTCGTTGGGCTGAGCGGCGCCGAACTGGAGCGGCTCGCCACCACTGATGAGCCGGTCGCCAAAGCCAGTCGGCGCGGGCTGGCCGTTGCCCTGGCCCAGCGCTCGCTGGCCGCCACCACCGTCGCGGGGACGCTGGCATGCGCGGCGCTGGCGGGCATCCGTGTCTTCGCCACGGGCGGCATCGGTGGAGTCCACCGTGGCGCGACGCAGACCTTCGACATCTCGGCCGACCTGATCGAGCTTGGCCGCGCGCCCGCGGTCACCGTCTGCGCGGGCATCAAGGCGATCCTCGACTTGCCGCTCACGCTCGAATACCTCGAAACGCAGGGCGTGCCTGTCATCGGCGCCCAGACCGACGATCTGCCCGCGTTCTATTGCCGCACCAGCGGGCTGCGCGTCCCCTTCCGCGCCGAGACGCCCGCCGAGATCGCCGCCATTGCGCGGGCGCAGTGGGAAAGCGGCCTTGGCGGTGGGCTGCTCGTCACCTGTCCCATTCCCGAGGCGGAGGCGCTGCCGGAGAGCGATTTCGCTGATGCGCTGGCCCAGGCAGAGCGTGACGCCGCCGACGCGCACGTGTCCGGTCCGGCGATAACGCCGTTTCTGCTGGCGCGGATCGGCGCGCTGACCGAAGGCACGAGTATCGCGGCCAACCGGGCGCTGCTGCTCAACAACGCCACCTGGGCCGCGCGGATCGCTGTCGCGCTGGCGCGGGTAGAGCCGTAGGGCCGCAAAGCCTCCGCTCCACGCCTCCTCTGGAAAATAATCCTCATCCGCCGCTGATACTGCTTTACCGCGCGGAAAACCGGCGCCTTCCTTGCTACTCTTCCTTGCTACTAGGAAACTTGGGGCAGAACCGTCTGGCTGTTGTACCTCCCCATACTAATAGGTGTATACTCGCCTCATATTTCTCGCAGTCCTCAGCAATTATCGGAAGGAGTAGCAGGGATGACTCAGGAATCGCCTACGAGCGACAGGGAAGGCGCACTGGATTCGGAGAATAGCGGCATACGGGCTACGGGCGCTCCAGCGCGTGTCGTCGCCGGGAAACGAACCCTCCCGCCGGGAAGCAGCGACAAGTATCCGCTGCCTGGCCGCTGGCCGCAGCCGGAAGCATGGCTCGATCTCGACGACTCGCCCGACCCCGACGACGCGCCCGAGCCTGAAGTGGCGCGACAGCAACCAGCGGAGCGACAGCGACAGCGACAGCGACAGCGACAGCGACAGCGACAGCGACCAGTCGAGCCAGCCATCGAGTCAGCCATCGAGCCGCCGGTCATGATTGAGATCGAGATCGGGGCTCGCCCCCCGGCCGTGAAGCGCTCCGACTGGTTAGAGGCGCCGGATTACTGGCTGGCCGACCATCAATCGGTGCCACGTCCGTCGACGCGACCGATTCCGCGGCCGAAGCGCTTCGTACGCATGTCGCGCGCGCGCAGCGCCACGCTGCTATTTGTTGCCGTGGTGGGCATCGTCATCGTTGGTGCGGGCATGGTCTTCGCTGGCCATCTGACCTACGATTACTTCAACACGCCCCTGGCGCTGCCGACCACCCATCCCGCGACCGCCACCGCGACGGAGGTCCCGGCGACCGCCACGCCGACGGACATCCCGGTGACGGTGACCGCGACTGACGCCACCGATGACCAGGGAACCGCCACCCCGGATATTACCCCGGACACCACGCCGGATGTCACGCCCATCATACCCACACCCTGACCATCGAGGTTGTTCCACCGCGCCAAGGTACCGGCTACCGACCCATCTGGCGAGATACCGACAGGCTGAATGGTATACTGGTAGCAGGTACTATCTGGTGAGGAGCAATACAGATGGCAGCAGTGGGCATCGGCAAGATTGTCGGCTCGGAATCGCATGTGCGCTATACCTGCCAGATATTTGGCCCTGGCGAGGTGGCCGCGCCGCCGGATCCCTCCGCATACGCTTTTGGCGGATTCGTCCGCCTGCCACTGCGGACGGCGCTGGCCGCCCCGGATGTCGCCACGCTCGAGCCGCGCCCGACCGCCGCGATGCGCAGCGACGCGCTGATGCCCGCGCCAGCGCAGCCACTCTGGGCAGTGGGCTTCATCTACGACACGAAACTGGTCAATCCCGCCTTCGGGACGCTAGGACCGCGCCTCTCCAACGACGAGCAGCTTGCCGTCTTCTCGCCGGACTATCTGGCGGAGCGCGCCGTGCTCGTCTCGATTCTGGCGCTGGGTACGATGAGCGGAGAGGGTGCGCCAACAGGCAGGGTGACGCACGGAGTGCCAGCGCTCGCGCCTGATCTGGGCGCGGTGGTCGAGCCGCTCACCGAGACGCAGGTGCGCGCCTTCCACACCTTCGGCGATACGCCGCAGTCGCGTCCGTATCTGCACCTGGGGTACCTGCCCCATACCGTCGCGCAGGACCACCCGCTGCTGCCGCTGGCGATGTTGCGGACGGTCGAGCGACTGGAGGCGCTGCTGCCAGAAAACGCCTCGCTGCTGGCAATCGTCAAACGCAATCTAGCCTGGCGGCTCAAAGTGCTGGCGGCAGGATAATCGCAGGATAGCTTTCTGATCTCCCCTCTCCTCGCAGGAGAGGGGCCGGGGGTGAGGTTCTGGGACGAAGTCTCAAGCGAGGCGGAAGAACACTATGAGCGGCGCGCAATCACCACAAACATCCCGCCCGGTCGGCATCACCAAAGGCCCCGGCGAAGCGATCCACGAATACACGCTGATTTCGCGCGATGAGCAGCGGCTGCTCAAAAACGGCGAATATGTCTACTACGAGTTGGACGAGGCCGCCAGTGGCTCGCCTGCTTCAAATGGCGCGCATGCCAACGCGCCGCGCCGTGTGCTGGGGCGCATTCTGCGGCGGGTTCCGGTGCAGCTTTTCCCCGACACCTTCCTCTCGGAGCCGGAGGTGGCGCCCTCCCAGGTTGCCGCGCTCGTCGGCTATGATATGCGCGCCAGCGATCTCTTCGAGCTACACGTCGGCATCATGGGCTACTACGATGAGGCGCTAGGCTCCTTCGTCAACCCCTGGATTCCGCCCAGTTCTGGCACGCCTATCTATCTGGCCGAGGACGCCTGGCTCGCCACCGTGCTCTCGCGCAAACAACGCGGTCAGGTCGGCAGCGCCATCGTCGGCTCGCTGCTGACCCGTCCGCCGACCGCCGTGCCAGTGGTGCTGGATGTCAAAGAGCTGGTGAGCACCCACCTCGCCATCATCGCCAGCACCGGCGCAGGCAAGAGCTATCTGGCCAGCGTCATCATCGAGGAGATGATGCGTCCCTACAATCGCGCCGCCGTCCTCATCATCGACCCTCACGGCGAGTACAACACCTTGCGGGAACTTGCCAACGACGAGGAGTTCCGCGAAGGCGAGCCAGCCCCAGCTAGCCCCGCGGCGCGGCGCCAGCCACGCTATGAGGCGCGCACGCGCGTCTATCTGCACGATCAGGTGAAGGTGCGCATGAACACGCTGACGCTAGGCGACCTGCGCTACCTGCTGCCCAACATGACCGATAAGCAGCATCACTTTCTCAGCCGGGCGTTCGAGGCGCTGCGGAATGAGAAGAAGGGGCAGCCGTGGGGCGCGGCCGATCTCAAGCGCCACGTCAGCAACGTCGGCAAGTCGGCGAACGAGGATAGCGGCGACGACAGCGGCAACAGCACCATTGCCGCGCTCCACTGGAAGATCGATGAGCGGCTGGGCGACAACACGATGGTCTTCGACCAGTTCCAGCATCTCAATCTGGGCGAGGTGCTCCAGCCGGGGCAATGCACCGTCCTTCAGCTCAACGAGATCGACGAGCGCGACCAGCAGGTGATCGTCGCAACGCTGCTCCGACGCATCAATCAGGCGCGCATGGACACCGAGAAGGGCAAAGTGCAGGCGAGCGACGAGCGTTTCCTGCCCTATCCCGTCTTCATCCTGCTGGAGGAGGCGCACCACTTCGCCCCACACGATGGCGAGGCGATCACGACGGGCATTCTCAAGCAGGTGCTGGCCGAGGGGCGCAAGTTTGGCATCGGCGTCGGGCTGATTAGCCAGCGCCCCGGCAAGCTGGACGCCGACGTGCTGAGCCAGTGCCTGACGCAGTGCATCATGCGCATCGTCAACGAGGTCGATCAGAAGAGCGTCGCCAGCGCCGTCGAAGGCGTGGGCCACGATCTCTTGCAGAACCTGCCCGCCCTCTCGAAGGGACAGGCGATCATCGCGGGCAGCGCGATCAACACGCCGGTTATCTGCCGCGTGCGCGAGCGGATTACGCCGCATGGTGGCGAGAGCAAAGACGCCCCGGCGGAGTGGCAGGCGCACTTCGGCGTGGATGCGGTGGCGGGGCGCGCCCGCGATGAGGCGCTTCCCCGCCGCAACAACCGCCCCTTCAACATTATGAAATAGCAAAAGAAGAGCGGGCGGTTGAAACCGCGCCTCAACGGCGTCGCTACGCTCCGCCACAAAACCCGCCTGCGCGGGTTGCAGAGAGCTGTCCTCTATCTGACCTCTATCAGGTACATCGCCGAGGCGCATCTGGGCAGTCCGCGCAGGCGGACTTCGTGGCCGCAGGCCATTCAGGCGCGGTTTTAACCGCCTGCCTTCTTACCCCTGCCGTTGGCCAAAGGCGACGTAGAACGGCAAGATGCCACGGCCCTGGCGCTGGGCGAACTCCTGTTGCGCGCGCGTATACAGCGCGTCGTAGCGGTCGGCGGGCAGGATGTCCTGGGCGACGACACCCGCGCGGAGCGCCTTGCCCACCGCGAGACAGTCGGTCGCGGAGGCGCGCCCAATCCGCCCGCCCCAGTCGCCCATTGGGAAGTTGAGCACCCGCTGCTGCACATTGACCAGCCCGCCATTGCCCAGCATCTGCCCGACGTGCCTGCCAATGGTGAAATCCACGTTGCGGGTATTCAGGAAGTCGATCCAGCTCTGCCAGAGGCCCGTATAGCCTGGGCCACCATCCTGCGCCGAGCCGCACTCGGCCAGCTCCACCCACCCGCCTGGCCGGGTCACACGCACCAACTCCTGGATGATGTTGGGCCAACGGTCGCGCGGAATCGCGGTGATGAGAAGACGCTGGTGGACAAAGTCGAAGCTGCCAGGGGCGAACGGCAGCCCTTCGAGGATGTTGCCGACGGAGAAGATATAGTTTGTGGGGCGCACATCCAGCCCCTGCCCGAGAGGGTTCGCGTCCTCAGGCGGCGGCACCAGATCGAGGCCGACAACACGCGCATGGGGGAAGAGCGCCGCCATCTCCATCGCCCAGCGCCCCGAGCCGCACCCGACATCCAGGATATCCGCCGGTTGATTCACCGGCGCCGCATAGTTGCCACGCAGACCCGTCCGCAGCAGGAAATGCTGGAAATCCAGCCGGTTGATCTCACCCATATCTTTGGGCAGTGGATAGGGCATGGCGGCGAGATGCTGGCGGCCGCCAAAGCGGCGGAATCGTTGGTCGGGGACATTCTCGAGCACAATATCATGTCTCTGGCGGCGAAACGGCCACATCAAATGCACTCCCTTTCATTGCACGACAGGCGCAGCACAGGCACAGACTCAGGCTCAGCGCTGCACCCATGCGACGGTATGCAGCTGGCAGGGTTCGCGTCACATCGGGTAGAATGGCAAGCCGGGAAGAAACTGGTCGGGCTGATAGGGTTCGGGCAGAAAAATGCGCACGGTTATCAGTCCGGGGATCTCAGTAGGTATCGTCTCCACGCGACCGCCGACGCGCTCGATATCCGGGCGAGCATCCCGAACACGAGCCAGACTGGCGGGTAGAGTGAGTTGTGCCTGGTAGGTATAGAGGCGCATGATATCCTCTTCCTCCTTGCATCCTTCTCCTCCACGGGGGATACAACTCTCTGAAAACAACTCCTTTTATCGTGTGGTTGATTCTAACACGGTCCCGCCCATGAGGCAACGGGGTAATTCCTAAATCGCTCGTCCGTCTTGGTAACGGCGCACCGCTCTCTATGAAGCATAGCAGGGAGAAACAAGGCGAACAGGCGGAATGGCAGGATGGCGGATGACTATGAACCATGACATGCGATGAGCACACCGAAAGGAGCGTGGCATGCGACTCTACAGCTTTGGCGCGGCGCATGGGCGACCGATTACTGAATTTGGCAGCCTGTACGTGACGATCAATGGCATTGTCTACGTGCTGACGGGCGACGTACACGTCGGGTGTATGCGTCTCGCGCCAGGTGGACGTGTGGGCGCGCATCAGGCGACGACGCGCCAGCTCTTTCTGGTGATGTCTGGCGAGGGATGGGTGCGCGGGCCAGAACCTGAGCGCACGTCCATTACAACCGGTCAAGCGGCCTTCTGGGATGTTGGCGAGGAACACGAATCTGGCAGCGAGACGGGGATGGTGGCGTTTGTGATCGAGGGCGATACGCTCGACCCCGACCAGTTCCTCCACCTGATTCGGTCAGGAGAAACCGCGTGATCAGCTTTGTCGTGGACGACGTACAATTCAACTTTCG
>JAICKD010000604.1 GCA_025928125.1 Ktedonobacterales bacterium | reverse complement strand
GCTACGTTAGTGCTTTTGCCTGTGGGAACGGTCTACTACGGAACCCGCGAAACACTATTCTGTTGGTAGGGGCGACGGCTTGCGGCGGACTAAAGCTCCATTCCGTCACATCGGGTACGAGACGCGACAGGATACGGCGGTCGTCTCTCCGCTCATGCGGGCGGAGGCGCTGGCGCGACATTTGCGAAGCTGACCCGTGGGTGAGGTCGCTCCCTGACCCAGGGGCAAGGCAAGGACTAGCCACTAAAGCCCGTCTGTATGTGGATGGCATGGAGAGCCGAAGACTCTATGCTTGTCACAGACTCCCTAATCCCATACCCACCACAACCCGATTCTGAACCCGATTCTGGCTCACATTGCCGCCCGGCCGGTGATGCGCCGCCGCTTGATGTTCGTCGTATTGCTGTATCGCTCACGGGATGGCGGTTACCCTATGACTCTGGATCCAACCAGCAATTTCATCTTGTTCCTGCTGCTCGGCGTTTGCATTCTGCTGCTCGGGCTGAACGTCTGGTTGGCCATCAGGACGTTCTCGCGCTCGTTGGACACCGAAACAGATACGCGCGCCGCCAACAACCGCGCGAAAGAGTTGCTCTGCGAACTGCTCGATGAGAATGAGTTGCGCCAGCTCAAGGAGTCGCGGTATCTGGATGTCGCCAGCCCAAGCTATGCCCAGCGTATCTACCGCATTCCGCTGGAAGAGGGCATGGTGAGCGTCTATGAAGGTGGCGCCCCGGTGCTCCGGCTCTGTGTGCAGCCCATCAGCGCCCTGCCACGGCACGACGTAATCGCGATGCACAAACTCATGATCGAGGGGAACGAGCGCGAATACCTGGCGCTGGCGAATGCGTTCCCTCCAGCGGCTTCTGGGCCGGGTCCACTCACCGCCCCAAGAGCGACACACGACTAGTGCGCCGTCCTCCCGGCGGCTCCAGGTTACGCTTCGCGTGGCGCAATCGCCGCCAGATTCAGGGCTATCCGGCCTGACCGCCCGAAATTCCATCGCAAAGAAGAGCCGTTCCCCATGGTGGCGCGTCTGCCACCTGCTCTCGATGAGTGATACATTGGCGTATCAACGAGTGATGTCTCAACGTTCCAAAAACAACACGGGGAAGGTATGTGCAGTGGAGATCGAGATCAAACACCAGCCCGCGTTCGCGCTTGCCATTGTGCGCCTGGCGCCGAGCGAAGAGATCAAGGTTGAACCCGGAGCGATGGTCAGTTTCAGCGAGGGGATCACGTCGGATACCGAAGTGGCTGGCGGATTCATGAGCGGTCTCAGGCGTGTGCTCGGCGGCGAATCGTTCTTCCAGAACGCCTTTCGCGCACCCGCGGAAGGTGGAGAGATTACTCTTGCCCCGGCGCTGATGGGTGATATCGCTGTCTTGAATGTCACGCCAGAGCAAACGCTCTTGCTCCAGAGCGGCGCGTACCTCGCAGCCGAGCAGGCAGTGAGCTTCGATACGTCCTGGGGTGGCGCCCGCGGCTTCTTTGGCGGTACCGGCCTGCTGCTCCTGCGTGTGTCCGGTCAGGGCAAGCTGCTCTATGCCGGATATGGCGGATTGGAAGAGCGGCTCCTTCAGGATGGGCAGCGCTATACGATAGATACCGGCCACATCGTGGCGATGGATGCTTCCATCGACTACAAAGTACGCGGGATGGGCAGGCTGAAGGGGACGCTGTTTAGCGGCGAGGGGCTGGTCGGCGAGTTGACGGGGCCAGGTCGCGTGATCATGCAATCACGCAGCGAGACCGATTTTATCAACTGGTTGGTTCCTCGCCTGCCATCGTCAAACCGCTCCAATTAGGTTGCTCGCCTCCGGGCGAGGTTGGCGCTGACCCAACACGGTGGCTGAAGCTGACCCGCGAAACGCGCCCGCCGCAGGAAGCCGCAAGTCACGCTAAGAACTACACTGGAGGCGTACGTCCATGGCGGCCCGGGCCTGCGTCAATTGTCGGCGCGGACGAGTCGCGTGCGGAAGGAGAGAAAGATGACGACTCTGGGTCCGGTTCAGCTCTTTGTCTGTGGATTGCCGAATGAAAATCTGAAAGGGCGAATTGCTCAGGAGTTGGAGAAGGCAAGTCAGTCCGGTACCATCCGCATACTCGATGCGCTCGCCATACAGAAAGAACAAGATGGTACCGTCGTCTCGCTCGGCGCGAGCGACCTAACGACCGATCAGCGCGCCGAAATGGGCGCCGTCATCGGGGGGCTGCTGGGTTATGGCGCCGCTGGTGATGAAGGCGTGGAACCCGGCGCGGAAATGGGCGCGGTGGCGTTCGCGGAACACGACTTCGGCCTCTCCGCCGACGACATCAAAAACATCGCCAAAGACATCCCGGAGGGGACGACTGGCGTGCTGGTGCTGATCGAGCATCGCTGGGCTGTCCCGCTGAAAGAGGCGTTGCAGTCCACTGGCGGCATGGTGCTGGCGCAAGGCATGGTGCGGCCCGAAACCTTGGTTGCCATGGGGTCCAGGCTCGCCGCGGCTGATATGGCGGCTACCCAGACCGATACTTCACAGTCGCAGCAGATGCACTAGACGCGCTAGACGCGCCAACTGGCGCGTCGCTCCTGAGCCTATCGTGCGTTCCCGCGCTCCGATAGATCAGGAGGCGCGCTGTGCCTGACCAGGGTGGATGGACACGGTAGAGGTTGAGGCGGTGGTGAGGAATCCAGCCCGCCCTGGTCGCTCACGGCTCACGGCAACGCACAGCGCGGATTATGGCACAACGCGCCGGTAGCGGCATGATGCGCGCCGGTTGACAAAGTCGTCCCCAGGAATACCGATGGATGAACAACAACCTCCCTGGATGCGATTTCGCCTGGTGCGGCACGTTATTAAGAAGATCCAGCCCCTGCTCGACTTTTGGACCAAGCTCAGCGACGACTGGGTCTTCAATCTCTCAGGGATG
>JAICKD010000801.1 GCA_025928125.1 Ktedonobacterales bacterium | reverse complement strand
TAACCGTATTGCAGACGTACAACTCATAGCTCATCTGTCTGCCAGAGGAGAGAATAGGCCGAGTACCGGGGGAAAACAAGGGGCTAGCGTATCGTCGCGGCAACCAGGGCGCTATTGACCGCGTAGACGATCAACATCTGCGCGGGGCCGTAGGTGAGCCAGACCGCGTCGCCGATGTGCGGGAAGCGCAGGCTGCCGAATTGTTTGCCCGCGACGAGTAGATCGCTCGCGAGGAAGAGTGCCGCGCCGAGGGCCAGCGGAAGAAACACAGGCTTCTGGATCGCTAGCCCTACGGCGAGGCCCGCCGTGGTGGCGAGCAGCAGCGCATAGGGGAGCGCCGCCCAGCGCAGGAGCATCGCGCCTTTGCCACCACGAAAGACGACCAGATACCAGCCCGCCAGCCCAACCAGCAGCGCGACGCCCGCGACGGCCCATTGTACCTGCGGCGTCTGGGAGAGTATCGCGGCGATGTAGGTGATATGCCCCAGCGCAAAGGATGCCATACCCGCCAGGAATCCCTGCTCGATGGGAAACACATCCGCCAGCAGCAGATCGCCGACGAAGCCGAGCGTCATGCCCAGCGCGACCAGCAGCGCGAATGTGGCGACGCCGGGTGTGTCGCGCGCGACCAGATACCAACTCCACGCCGCCACGACAAGCGTCAATGATGATGTCAGGCGCAGGCCCGTCACCATGCGTTGCCGTGAGAGGAAGGATGCCGCAACGCTGCCCAACAGCAGCGCCGCCCAGCCGACCAGCAGGGCGATCAGCCAGGCTGATGCTGCGGCGTTATGAACGGCAAACATGTAGGCTCTCGTTACTGGCGTGATGGGCTGGCGGTTGAGACCGCGCCTCTATGGCCTCGCCTGCTGCGCATGCTCCGCCACAAAACCTGCCTACGCAGGTTTCTCCCAGAACTCTCACCCTTGGACTGTCCCGTTGGGGCGAGGTCTGGAGAGTCCGCGCAGGCGGACTTCGTGGCGGAGCGGAGCGAGGCCGTTCAGGCGCGGTTTTAACCGCCTGCGTGCTATTGCCGCACCTTCGCCTCAGGCGCCTCAGTGACCTCTTTGCTCAGCCACATGCGCGAGAGCTTGCGCGGCGGATCGATTACCATGCTCCAGAAGCACTGGCCGATGTATGAAGTGAGCGGCAGCCGCTCGGGGCGAATCTCCTGGCCGCCCGCGCGTGTCGTGTGGTCGAGAATCGCCTGGCGCAGGTCTTCCGCCGTCGAGCCGGGGAAGAGTGTATAGCCCGCGCCGATGTGCTGCCAGAAGTGTGCATCGCTGCTGCCAGTGCCAGCGAACCGCCACTCGTCGTTGAGCTGTTTCACCTGCTCGCGCGCTCCCGCATTGGCGGGCGAGGGATTGTACAGCTCGATGCCGTCGATAGGATAGCCGCGCGTCAGCAGATCGTCGATTTTGCGGCGGCTCAGGCTCGGCACCAGTCGCCCCATAGGGTGCGGAATCAGGCAGAGGCCGCCCTGCTCTTTGATCGCCTCGATGGCGGCCTCGACGTGGGTGAGGAATTTCACCGGGCGCTTCATGAAGAGGCCGAGGAAGTGGCCCTGGCGCGTCGTTACCTCGCTGCCCCAGATCATCTCGATATCGGTCTCGCCCTGGTCGATCAGCTCCTGGACGCGCTTGCAGCCCTCCATATGGTCGTGGTCGGTGACGGCGATGACCTTCAAGCCGCGCTGCTTCGCAACCTCCAGCAATCGCTGCGGGCTGGCCGTGCCGTCGCCGAGATTGGTGTGCAGGTGCAGATCGGCCTTCGACATACCCTGCGCCTCAGCCGACTGCTGCTCTGGCTCCCCATACTCCGGCACAATCAACGGTTGATTCTCCACGGCCATCTATCCTTCCGCACTCTCACGTTATTGTTTGCGTCTCATCCCCAGCCCCTCTCCTACGAGGAGAGGGGAGCCACATGC
>JAICKD010000322.1 GCA_025928125.1 Ktedonobacterales bacterium | reverse complement strand
GTGGCGATTGTCGCCCACGCCAGGAATGATGACAACACCCTCACGCGCGCCAGGAATCGGCGGGGTAGGCGCGGCAGGCTCATAGACATCCAGGTAGACTGGCCCGCTCTGTGATTGGACAGTCAGCGAGGTATGGCGCACGTCGTCGCCATTGAACGTCAGGATCGTCGGCTGCGATGCGGAGACGAGCGCGGGCAGCAGCATCGCCGCTCGGAGCGCGCCACGCCCCTGTGGTATTACCGTGGTGACGACGCCGAGGAGAAAGGCTACGCCCAGCACGACGCGCGCCAGCCAGCGCCCCACAGTTCCCAGGCGTTTTCGCAGGGACGAAGAGGCTGCTTTTGGACGAGGTTCGGGCGTTTGGGCATTGCCTGGGCTTTCGATTGCTGGCTCGCGGGACATGACCGGCCATCCCTCTATAGAGTCGTGTCTCGTGCTACCTGTGCGGCGCGTATACTGCGCGCGACTAGCATAACACACTGGCAAGCAACGCGAACGCACACTGCCTCGTCTAGACGTGTAGGATGGCTAATTTCTCAGGCGCGTACGCAACGATTTGCTATACTGACGGGATGGGTGTTGGAGATGTGCGCAAGTGGCATGGGAGCAGTCTATGGTTGGCCTGGCGGCGGGTGGGGTGTCAAATAGCGTTGCGGCGATCTTCTGGAGCCTGGGTGCGGCGCAACTCACGTTGTCCCCAACGGATCTAGGTCTGCGCGCGGGACTGACGCTCATTATCCTGCTGATCGCGCTGCTGCTCGGCCCGCGCATCTCGCGTAGCGTTAGCCGCGTACCCGCGCTCATCGAGACGGCGCGCGTGCGGCGGGCGACCCGGAACGGCGCTTCCACTGCTCCCGACTCCTCGAATGGGACACCGAGCGCCAGCGCGCCCGAAAACGTTGTGCTGGCGGATCGGCCAACCGGGATGAGTCGCTGGCTAGGCGGTCTCGTGCTCGTCTGCCTCTGGATCTTTGCCCTGTATCTGATCGCCGTCATCTGGCTTGTGGACACACCGGCCGTGACGCCTGATCGCACAACGTTGCTCCAGACCGTGCACGAGTTCGTGGTGAATCTCGGCATTACCATGCTGATTACCGTCCTGACGCTCGTCGTGGCGCGCGCGCTGCAGAAGAGCCTGATGGGAAGCCTACGGCGCGGGCATGTCAATAGCAATCTGGTGGTGCTGGTGGGCCGTACCGTCTTCGTCGCCACCGTGGTTGTCGGCGTCATTCTCGTGCTGGGTGTCTGGGGGCTGGGCATCGCGCTTCCGGTGACAATCATCGGCGCGATGACGGTCGCTCTGACTCTGGCGCTGCAAGATATCCTCAAGAATGTGGTATCAGGAGTATATTTGCTGGTGGAGCGCCCCTTTGTGATTGGCGACCAGATAACCATCGCCAACTATACGGGCGTCGTCGAAAGTATCTACATTCGTGTGACCGCGCTCCGAACAAATGGCGGTGAGCGAGTGTTGGTGCCAAATGGGCTGCTGTTCAGCTCGCCCGTGGTCAACAACTCATTCTCGCAGCGGCGCCGGGTGGGCCTGCTCGTGACAGTGCCTGATAGCGGGCCTGATGCAACCGCTGCGGCGCAGAAGCAGGTGCTGCTCGCACTGGAGGATGTGGAGACGGCCCTGCGCACGCCCGCGCCAGAAGTGGCGCTCTCGAAGGTGAGCGGCGGCAAGGTGGACCTGCGGGCGGTATTCTGGCTGCCCGTCACCCGTGGCGAGGAGAACGGCGACACGCTCTCCGACGCGATGCGCCAGGTGCGCACGCGCCTGCCCGATGCCGAGGTTGCGCCGCTCGACCCCACCCTTGCCGACTAGCTCCCCTGGGCTAATAGTGCCTGGTTCGCCACATCTCCCCCCGGACGCGTTACAGTATTAGCGCAAATAGCGCAGTCGGCAGTGTGAGATCGTCAGGCCACAACGAGCGGGAGCGCACCGGTGAACCAGAGCAACAGCAGCCGCCCTGCGACTCGTGGCGGACGGCGCACTCGGCGGTCTGTCCCACAAAAGCGTGTGCATGCGGGGCCGAGGTATGGTATTCTAGGCGGGACGTTTGACCCGCCACACCTGGGACACCTTGTTGTCGCGCAAGAGGTGTATGTTCGCATGGGGCTGGACCGTGTCTGGTTTGTGCCAGCGGGTCAGCCTCCCCACAAGGCGCAGCGGAGCATCTCGCCCGCCGCCGACCGGCTGGCGATGCTCGAACGGGCAATCGCGGCGGATGACCGTTTCGCGGTCTCAACCGTCGAGATGGAGCGCCCAGGGCCATCGTACACGGTGGATACGCTGCGCGAGCTGCGAGCGCTCTGGGGTAATGACGCCTGGATGGTGTTGATCCTTGGATGGGATATGCTGGAATATCTGCCCAAGTGGCGCGACGCCGAACACGTCATCGCGGGCGCCGATCAGATTGCCGCAGTGTATCGTCCGGGTTTCGTGGCGGACGACGGCGATGTCGCGCGGCTGGAAGAGCAGTTTCCGGAGCTACGCGCGAAACTGGCGCTCGTGCCTGGGCCGCAACTTGCCATTTCAGGAACAGAGATACGCGCGCGAGTGGCACAATTGTTGCCCGTGCGTTATCTGACCCCGGACGCGGTCGCGTCGTATATTGAGATGCAGTCGTTATATCGCGCGGTGCGCCAGACGGAAGGGGCAGACTCATGAAATACGCCGATCTCGGTCTCAATGACCGGGTGCGGCTGCGCAAGCCTCATCCCTGTGGAAGCACCGACTGGCGAGTAGTCCGCCTTGGCGCGGATATCGGTCTGAAATGCGAAGGATGCGGACGGCGTGTGCTGTTGCCACGCAGCGAGGTAGAACGCCGCATCAAGCAAATCTTGAGCCGAGGCGCTGAAAACACCGTCTCCGTTATAGTGAGCGAAGGAAACGATGACGAACGCGCGACGCCGCGATGACGGGGTGGAGGAGCACGATCCCAATAGTACGGCGCCTGGCGTCGCACAGGTCGCGGCATACCCTCAACCCGCGTCCCGCCGCACCGGGCCGCTCCAGGGACTTACCGATCCTTCAATGAAGGCGGTAGGCACGCAGCACCATGGATTTCGCACGCTCATTCACAATCACTATTTCATGCGGCTGTGGCTAGCGCAACTGATCTCACAGACGATCATGAACGCCGCTAACTATGCGTTGATTATCGTCACGCAGCAGACCGGTTCGGGAAGCTTCACCGCTGCGGCTGGCGCTATCGTCGCTTTCAGTCTGCCCGCGCTGCTCTTTGGCGCGCCCGCTGGTGTGCTGGTGGATCGCTTCGACCGCAGGCTGGTGCTCTGGGTCAGCAACCTGCTTCGCGCCATCGCCTCAGTCGCTTTCGTCTTTGTCCTCATGATCGACTCAACGCCCCTGTTGCCGGTCTATATCCTGGCATTCTTCATGGCGATGGTGGGTCAGTTCTTCGCCCCGGCGGAAGGCGCGGCGATCCCCCTGCTGGTCCGGCGTGAGGAGATGATCCACGCGCTCTCGCTCTTCAACATCACATTTACGCTGGCGCAGGCGGCGGGCCTCATCATCCTTGGCCCCCTGATGCTGGCGTTGGTCCCGACATTCCATATCGGTACCGCGGCGCGTGGAATCGAGTTCACTTCACGCGAGACCCTCTTCATTGTTATCGCGCTGCTCTATCTCGTCTGCGTCGGCCTGGTTCTCTCGCTTCCGAAGGCGCGCATGAAGGTATCGCAACAGTCGCATAACCAACAGGACGTGCTATTTCAGTCGAAAGACATGAGCCAGATTCGGCGTGTCTACATTAGCATATTGCAGACCGGCAACTTCATTCGCAAAGATCGCCGCCTGCTGATTTCCGTGGGCCAGCTTGCCCTGGGCGGCTCCGTCGTGGCAGTGATCGCGATGATCGCGCCAGGCTTCGTCCATGAGTTCTTCAACAGGCCCCCGGAGCTGGCCGCAATCATCTTCGTTCCCGCTGGAGCTGGGTTAGTGCTTGGCTCCGCAATTACACCGAATGTCGCCAAGCGGTTTGGCTATACGCGCACCATCGCGGTCGGCGTGTTTACGGTGGCTGGCTGCGCGGCGCTGCTGGCCGCTGTGCACGCGATTGCGCCCCATATATTCGGCGCGCACGCATATTACGATGCTCTGCCGTACCTGGGTATGATGATGTTGCTGACGTTCGCCATCGGCATCGGGCTGGACTTCATCAACGTTCCGGCGCAGACCACCCTTCAGGACCGTTCACCGAACTGGATCAAAGGGCGCGTGCTGGCGGTGCAGGGAATGATTCTCAACGCCGTGACGATCCCCTTCGTACTGGTGATGGGGCGGGTTGCCGATGGATATGGGCTTTCGCCCGCGATACTGGTTCTGGCTGGTATAATAGCGATTGGCGGACTTTTGAGTGTTTATATTGGTGGTCGGCCAGACCCTGGCGAGCGTCAGCCTGCATCATAATGTTTATCTCAACAGGCGGCGTGATCGGCTAATTCAAAGGCAGTTCCGCGGCACGTATGGCAACGTGGGCAACATCTTAAGGCAGGTAGCGTGTGGCATCATGGCGGGGAGATGACACTGGTCACAATTTCAGCGCATTCAATATCGGCAACACCATTGATCGCGCGGGCGCGGTAGCTGTTCCGCGAAAGGCACGCGAAAGCATCCCTCGCCGGGTTGTCCGGCATATCGGCGTTCCCGAGCCTCGGCATATTCTGGTCTCGCTGCTGAGTCCCATTGGCGATACGTTGCTCGCCACTCCGGCGCTGGCGGCGCTCCGTCGGCGCTACCCGGATGCCTCGCTGACGGTGATTGTCTCGGCCAGCAATGCCGGGATTCTCGAAGGCAATCCCGACGTGACCGAACGTATTCTCGTGCCGCATCCGGGAAAAGGCGCTCCTTTGATCCGTTTTGCCCAGGCGATGCGCGACATCAATCGCATGCGCGACAAGTATGATCTGGTGGTGAGCCTCTCGGCGGCGAGCTCATTTGTCACCTTCGTCTCGGGATTGTCGGCCAATCAGTATAAGCTGCACAGCCCGCCGATGTGGTGG
>JAICKD010000210.1 GCA_025928125.1 Ktedonobacterales bacterium | reverse complement strand
TATGTTAGTGTATTTCCGCCCTACCTAAAAATCAGCGATGTCGCTACGGCGGGAACTCCTCACCAGGGACTGGCTACTGGTGCTGCACAGGTGTGGATCAGAAACCAAGGTTGCCCGTCCCCCTGTACTCAAGTTTTCCAAATGCAAGCAGACAATGCGCTGATGTCGAACATGAACTCGAAGACGTGGCGCGGTGGGTTTGGACGGAATCCTCAGGGAAGTGGCGGCACTGACTGGACAACGATGGCGAGTGATTTCGACAATGTGATGCTGGGCTGTGGCTTTGTGGATCGGTTGGGAGCACCCGCAAACGTAGAGTATTCCGTGTGTGGCCTGATGCCGGGTGCAAAACACTTTGTCACCTACCCTGGGCCATACCCGCAATACGGTCACGGCGACTATCTCGAGGACACCAACACCACCTGAAACGCGGACGAAGCCTACAGCGACAACAACGGTGGGACGTGGGTCTATGTGACAACCAGCGAGCACTCGATCTACACCCTGTATGAGGCGATCCTGTCTTCGGGCTGGTAGTGGGTAACGGCTGTCCCTAGAGTCCTACGTCGAGGTGCGATGCGCCTGATAGCATTTCAGGCGCATCGCCTGCTTGACGCTTTATACCTTTAGGAGTCCCTTGGAGGTGCATAGCATGCAAGTGCGCCGATCGTCTGTTATCCTTGCTTCGACGGGCCTTTTGCTGGCTATTCTGGGCCTGCTGGTGCTGGTCGTCTCCTTCTTCCTGCTCCCGCTCGACGTCGTACCCTGTTCTGACGCCTGTGCTCAGCCACAGCTCTCCGCCACAGCGTGGGAATATTCGCTGACCTCCCTGAGGGATCTCCCGGCCTCTCTGGTCTTTAATGTGTGCCTCCTCGTGCTGTCTTATCTGCCGCTGCTCGTAGCAGTGGCGGTTGTGGTAGGCAGTTTTGGCTTTCTCGTGCGGCCACAGCGCGCCTTCGCGAGGTGGGTGCATCGCGCCTGGCTGGTGGGGTGCATCGCGCTCGTCCTCTTTCTGCTCGTTGACTTGTTTCTGGCTTCGTTTCTTGGTGGCGGGCCAGAGAAGGGGTTTTTCGGGCTACTGTTCGGGTACGGCCTGTTGTGGGCCGGGAACCGTGTAGTCCGCAACAGCATTTCATCGTCCTGATGCGACACATTCTGGCATAAGAAACCGCCCCTCTCCAATGCGGGAAGGGGCGGTTGAATGGTGTTGAGCGCGGCTACGGCTTTGCCGTGGCGGTGGCTGCTGGCGCGGTCGCGCTCGGCGTGCCATTGCCCGGCGTGGCGGTCGCTGGCTTCTGAACAGTGATCGTGATTGATTCGATCTTATCGCCAGCGGTAATCTTCTTTACCACATCCATGCCTGATGTGACTTTGCCGAACGTCACATAGCTCTTGGCGAAGTACTGCGTCTCATCTCCGATGTTGATGAAAAACTGAGAGGCGGCGCTATTCGGATTCTGCCCCTCAGCCATTGCTATGGTGCCAGGTGTATAGTCTGCGGGTATCGGGTTTTGATCTTGGATGGTGTAGCCAGGGATATCGGAGCCATCCGAGCCATCTTGGGCGACCGATCCGCCCTGAATCAGCGACAGCTGCGACGGCGCGCCGCTGGGATCGATTGGGCTGGGCTTGCCGGGTACCTCGACGCGCCAGAAGTACGTGCCATCGTACCACTTCGACTGCGCCAGGAAGACGAAGTTATTGACTGCGATGGGCGCTGTCTTGGGATCGAGCTGGAGAACGATATCACCCTTCGCTGTCTTGATCGTGGCGGTGTAGGTCGCGTTCTTGTCAATCGTCATGATTGGCGCTTTGTCGCACTTGTGCGTCTTGAGGTCGCAGGTTGCCTGTACCGCGGGGGCCGCCGTCGCTTTGGGCTTCGGGGCAAACGGGCCAACCTGCCCCTGGCGCAGGATCAGCACAACCACCGCCACGACCACGAGACTGAAGATCGTGGTGGCCCAGGGATAATTGCTTACGAACGCCGCAAATCCGCGCGGCTTCGAGCTTTTGCGCTTCGCAGACGGTGTTCGACGGACGACAGGCCGCTCTGGCGCAACCGCATGCGCGCGGGCGACCCGTGCCATCTTGCGCGCCTGCGCGCGCTTGCTCGCTGTCTTCGGCATAAAATACGTACTCCCTCCGCGGGCGCTTCCTTCGCCCGAGAGTCCGGGCGTATGATCATTCGCCAGCCGCCTGCGCGCTGAGGTTGGGGGTCTCCTGCGCGCGCCGTGTAGTTGCTGATGCCCCACTGGGCTGTAGGTTATAATACTCTCGTACGCCTGAGGGGTCAACAATTTAGCCCACTCGCGCGCCAAATTCTTCATACATCAGGGTGGATTAAGGATGCCCGAACTCTCCGAGACGCTCCAGGCGGTTCTCAACTCGCTGCCGCACAAGCCCGGCATCTATCTGCACAAGGATGCTGAGGGTACCGTGCTCTACGTGGGCAAGGCGACCTCGCTCTATTCGCGGGTGCGCTCGTATTTTGGCGATCCCGCCGACCTGAGCCCGAAGAACCGCGCGCTCGTCGCCAAGATCGCCGATATCGAATATATCGTCGTCGGCAGCGAGGTCGAGGCGCTCATTCTCGAAAACGAGTACATCAAGCGCTATCAGCCCAGGTACAACGTGCGCCTGCGCGACGACAAGAACTATCCGTACATTAAGGTCGCGCTGACCGAAGACTTCCCGCGCGTCTACCGCGTCCGCAGCTTCCGGCGCGACGGCAACCGCTACTTCGGCCCCTACACGAACTCTGGCAACGTGGACGCCACGCTCGACCTGATGAACAAAATCTTCCCGTTCCGCACCTGCCGCTACGATGGCGCGACCTGGGCGCCGCCGCGTGGCCGTGAGGAGAATCCGCCGCCCGACTGGAAGCTGAAGTATCTGCCGCGCCCCTGCACGCAGTATTTCATCCACCGCTGCGGCGCGCCGTGTGTGGGCAACGTCTCGCGCGAGCAGTACGACGCGGTCATCGAGCAGGTGCTGCTCTTCCTCGAAGGTAAGCACGAGGCGGTATTGGCGGACCTGAAGCGCCAGATGGAGGATGCCGCCGAAAACCTGGAGTTCGAGCGCGCGGCATCCCTACGTGACCGCATGCAGGCGGTGGAGCAGGTGCTGGAGAAGCAGAAGATCATCCACACGACTGGCCCCGGCGACCAGGACGTGGTGGCGCTGGCCGATGGCGACGACGAGACCTGTGCCCAGGTCTTCTTCTTCCGTGGCGGCAAGCTGGTCGGGCGCGAGTATTTCATCCTGCAGGGTACGCGCGAGACGCCCGCGAGCGAGATCATGTCGTCGTTTTTGCAGCAGTTCTACGATACCGCGCCACATATTCCCGGCGAGCTGGTGCTGGCCGCCGAGCCGGATGACGCCGAGGCGCTGCGCCAGTGGCTCCGGCAGAAACGTGGCGGCGCGGTGACGCTGATCGTGCCACAGCGCGGCGAGAAGCTGCGGCTGGTGGAGATGGTGGCGCAGAACGCGCGCGAGGTGCTGGAGCAGCAGCGTATCAAGTGGCTCTCGGACTCGCAGAAGACGGCGCTGGCGCTCGACGAGTTGCGCGAGGCGCTGAATCTGCCGACGGTGCCGCACCGCATCGAATGCTACGACATCTCGAATATTTCTGGCACATCGTCGGTCGGCTCGATGGTCGTGTTAGAGGATGGGCGGCCCAAGCCCAGCGACTATCGCCGCTTCCGCATCAAGACGGTCGAAGGCTCCAACGATGTCGCCAGCCTGCAAGAGGTGCTGCGCCGCCGCTTCAAGCGCCTCTTCGCCACCGACGCGCCGACCAGTGAGGCGGATGACGAGGAGGCTGAGGTGGTCGTGGCCGACGAGGTGGCCGAAGGCCCCGACACAACAGAAGAGGTCGAGTTAGTCGCGGGCGACGAGGTGGCCGCCGACTCCGACACAACAGAAGCGGTAGAGGCGGAGCAGGAGACGCTGCCTGACGAGGCGGGAACCAGCGCCGATATGGCGGGCGACCCCTGGAGCCAGTTGCCCGATCTGGTGATTGTGGATGGCGGCAAGCCACAGCTCAATGCGGCGATGACGGTGATCGCGGAGCTGCCGGTCGGTGTGCCGGTAATTGGCATCGCCAAGGAGAACCACGGCGCAATCGGCACCTACGAGGAAATCTATCTCGTCGGCCAGCCGGAGCCACTGGTGCTGCCGCGCGGCTCGCAGGGGCTGTATCTGCTCCAGCGCGTCCGCGACGAGGCCCACCGTTTCGCGATCACCTATCACCGCCAGGTGCGCTCGAAACGCACCTTCAAATCCGTGCTGGACGATATTCCCGGCATCGGGCCGAAACGCAAGAAGGCGCTCATCAAGCGCTTTGGCTCGGCGCGCGCCATCGCCGCCGCCTCCCTCGACGATCTGCTCTCAGTGGACGGTATGACCCGCGACGCCGCCGAGCGTGTGCTGGAGCACATCGGCAACGGCCGCGCGATAGCAACCGATGCCAGCGAGGATGAGGCTGGCGGCTAAAGCCGCACCTAGGGGCTACGCCGCAAAGGCCGACTCTGCGGTCTCATTCTTCCAGCGTGGAAAACGCTGGGCGGAACAGGAGAACCCGCGCAGGCGGGTTTCGTGGCCGCAGGCCCTTCAGGCGCGATTTCAATCGCCCGCGTCGTTATGCTGAACCAGCCGCCAAAACGAGGCGGAAACCGCCACCGTAGCTGAGGAGGTCCGACCAGCTATGGTCACGGAAGGCCGCACGCGTGCACCTGGAGACGTCATCCCACGAACCGCCACGCAGCACGCGACTTTCAATGGAATTGGCATTTTCTCGTCCATCGTTTCTGCGGTAGGGATACGGCTGGTATAGGCTGCTCGTCCATTCCCAAACGTTACCCGCCATATCCTGAACATGAGAGGGACTCTCGCCGCTAGGATAACGCCCGATGGGCGTGGTTGTGCAGATGCCGCTCTCGCCGATGTTGCAGCGCGCCTTGTCGAAGGTGTCGCCCCAGGGATAGATGCGCTCGTCCGTCCCGCGTGCTGCCTTCTCCCATTCCGCCTCAGTGGGTAGCCGCCACGGCTGACCCGTCAGCTTTGCCAGCCACCTCACATACGCCATTGCGTCGTGCCAGGAAATGCAGACGACCGGATAGTCAGGATGCGACTGCTGCGTCGCCCAGTCCAGATTGCCCCAGTCTCTTTCGGGCTCGCGCACTGCCTTGGCGCGGACGGCGCAGGCATACTCGGCGACAGTGACGGGATGCTGACCGATAGCGAAACCATCCACCCCTACTGGATACTGCGGTGTCTCGTTCTCTCGTGCCTCTTTGTCGCGGCTCTTATCGCTGCCCATAGTGAAAACGCCACCGGGCACAGGGCAGAGCGGCGGCAGGATACACTCGACGCCGATGCTGTAGCCACGAAAGCCGAGGGTATAGAGCGGCATTGGCGTCAGATGATGGGCAGGTGCGCTGTTGGCGGGCGCGGGCGCAGGGCCGAGTGGTGGCAGCGTCTCGCGCGACGGCGGCGGTGGTGGCGGTTCGCCACCATGCACATCTAGAATTACCTGATACGCCCGCATGGTGGCGGCCTGCGGCGGAAATGGCGTCCCGCCCGGCTGTTCAATGCGCTTGTAGCCGCCCAGTGTGGGCGAAACTGCCGACACATCGCAGGAAACCGCCATCACCAGCTGAAACGTGCGCATCTTCCCCTTGCGCAGCAACTCCAGCGCGGCATAGACTTCCGTCTTCACCCAGTCCGAGGCGACCGCAGTCGGGCTGAGAATCGCGATAAAGTGCTGGCGTTTGAGCAACTCCTGATCGATCACCTGCTGCAGCGTGCCCCAGCCAAGGTTATGTTCGTCATACCAGACGGCGTCGTGCGTGTCGCCCAGCGCCTGACGAAGCGCCTCCACGAACGCGCGACAATAGTCGTTATCGTTGTGGTTATGGCTGACGAACACCTGCGGCGTGGTCATCGTTCCCTCCAGCGTTTCGGCGTGATGGCTTGCAGCCACAGTGTAGCTCATCACTGGCAAGAAGGGAAGGGTGTTTTTGGCGCGTGCGGTGGAGATAGCGCGGGCGGTTCAAACCGCGCCTGAAGAGCCTACGGCCACAAAACCCGCCTACGCGGGTTTCACGGACCATCTCGCCAACATGCGCGCGCGATAGGGCATGGTCTGGGAGTCCGCGAAGGCGGACTTCGTGGCCGAGCGCAGCGAGGTCATTTAGGCGCGACTTCAGTCGCCAGCCGCCGCTTTAACCGCCAGCCTCCTACCGCCGCGCTGCTAGCCTTGGCCCTCTCCCTGC
>JAICKD010000839.1 GCA_025928125.1 Ktedonobacterales bacterium | reverse complement strand
GCCTGGCCATCCTCCAGCAGGGTGGCAATGCGGTGGATGCCGCGCTGGCGGCGGGCATCGCGCTCACCGTCGTCGAACCGGCCTCGAATAGCATCGGCGGCGATACGCTGGCACTCGTCTGGGATGGCGAGCGGCTCCACGGCCTGAACGGAACCGGCAGGGCGCCCGCCGCGCTGACCGCGGAGACGCTGCGACGCCAGGGCCACGACACGATGCCGCTCCATCACTGGGCAGCCGTCACCGTGCCGGGAGCGCCCGCCGCCTGGCGCGATCTGCATCAGCGCTTCGGCAGACTGCCCTTCGCCACGCTCTTCGCCGCCGCCATCGACTATGCCGAGCGCGGCTATCCCGTTCCGCCCATCTCGCAGCGAGGCTGGCGGCGCTCGCTGGAACAGATTCACACCAGCCTGAGCGGCGACGAGTTCGCCGGGCTGCCCGCCGTCTTCGCGCCGGAGGGACGCGCGCCGCGCGTCGGCGAGGTCTGGCGCAACCCGGAGATCGCGCGGACGCTGCGGCTGATCGCGGAGACGAACGCCGACGCCTTCTATCGCGGCGAGATTGCCGAGCGCATCGCGGACTTTGCCGCGCGCACGGGCGGTTTTCTGGTGGCGGACGATCTGGCGCGGCATACCAGCGACTGGGTCGAGCCAATCACGACGAGCTATCGCGGCTATGACGTCTGGGAGATGCCGCCAAGCACCCAGGGGCTGGCCGCGCTGCTGGCGCTCAATATCCTCGAAGGCTACGAGCTGAGCCAGTTCCCCCGCGATTCGGTCGAAAGCTTTCATATGCAACTTGAGGCGATGAAGCTCGCCTTCGCCGACGTACACCACTTCGTCGCCGACCCGCAACACGAGCACGTTCCCGTCGAGGAGCTGCTCTCCAAGGCGTATGCCGCGAAACGCCGCGCGCTGATCGGCGAGCAGGCGCTGCTGGCCGAGGTGGGTGACCCGCTGGGCAGCGATACGACCTATCTCTGCGCCGCCGACGCCGAGGGGATGATGGTGAGCTACATCCAGTCCACGTTCCATGCCTTCGGCGCGCACATCGTCGTGCCGGGGACGGGCTTCCCGCTCCAAAATCGCGGCCACGGCTTCTCGCTCGCCGAGGGCCACGTCAACCGTCTTGCGCCGGGCAAGCGCCCGTTCCATACGCTCATCCCCGGCTTCCTGACGCGGGCAGGGCAGGCCATTGGGCCGTTCGGCGTGATGGGCGGGCATATGCAGCCGCAGGGACACGTGCAGATGATGGTCAATACGCTGGACTACGCGATGGACCCGCAGAGCAGCCTTGGCGCGCCGCGCTGGTGGTGGGGGCAGGAGCGCTCCATCAAGCTGGAGCCGGGCGCTGCATCGTTCGCGGCGGGCCTTGGCGCGCGTGGTCATGTGGTGGAGATAGACGAGGATGTCAGCTGGGCAGGGCGCGGCCAGATCATCTGGCGCCTCTCCGACCAGTCTGGCGGCTATATCGCGGGCAGCGAGCCGCGCGCCGATGGGCAGGCGGCAGGCTATTAGTTGCGGCGCTCGGCGTCGGATCACACCCTTCCTCTCGGCGACGGTGATCACGCCCGCGAACAAGAGCGCACCCAGGTCGCCGAGTTGGCGAATTCGGTGCAAGCTGTGACTGGCCAAACGGTCGATCTGGTATATGTGGATCAGGGCTACGCCGACGAGGAACCAGCCGAGGCTGCCGCCGCACAGGGCATTCAGTCGGAGGTAGTCAAGCTGCCCGACGCTGAGAGTCCCATGCGCGGCTTCGTCGTGTTGC
>JAICKD010000449.1 GCA_025928125.1 Ktedonobacterales bacterium | reverse complement strand
GTAAAGTGGTCGCCGGTCTCGAAGACCGCATAGCCAAGGTCGGTCGTGGGGCGCGTCCAGAGCGCGTCCAGTCGCACGCCATCGGCCAGCCGCTCCGCCACCTCCGCCTCATAGGTGAGCGTCGTAGCTCCCCGCGCGTTGAGCTTATGCACCTGTATCATCCCCATGCCAGCCTGCTCCGTTCTTGCCTCCATCATACACTCTTACACCCGCGCGACTCAGGGAGAATAGGACTGCGCGAGCAGCCGCTGCGTGGCGGTATGCTCAGCGGGTGACGCCTGCGGGAGCGATGGAAACGTGCGGTGGGCGAGATCGTTGGCGGCGAGCAGCACGCCAAAGCGGTAGAGGAGATAGATGGGGCCGCTGGCGTTCGGATCGCTGGGCGTGATCTCGACGACGCACCCTTGCTCAGCCGTGCGCCCATCCTGCGTGTTCATGCCCAGGATGGTGATTTGAGCATGCTCCAGATCGACGCTCGCCATCGTCGTCGCGGTTTGGCAGGTCGGCGACCATTCGCCCCCATAGCCGTTTTGCGCGCTCACCTGCCATCTTCCCGTCCAGAGCAGGTTCATTGTGACCTGCAGCGACCCCGAAAAGCCCTCATACAGTGGATCGCTCATATACATCGGCGCGCTCTCCGTCACCACCTGACCGTCAGAGGTGGCGATATGCCAGCTTCCGATCATCGAGACTGTGATATTCCACGTAGCATTGCCTCCCAGATCGGCGCCAGAGATGTCGCAGAACGAGATGCACGACGAGCTATCTGAAGCGACTTCCGGGGTAGGCAGTAACAGCGTTGGAATGAAGCTGGCCTGAAGCGTCGTATCGGCCACGGCCAATGTGCCGTCATCGCGGAGATAGTGGTCGCCGGGGGAGAGCGTCACCGGCGCGCTTGGCTGCGTCAACTCGGCCTTGACCGCCGCCACCAGCGCGTCCTGGGCGTCTCGCGGCAGCAGGCTGAAACGCGCGCCCAGGTCGATGAAGCGCGCGCCACCGGGAAAGTCCGGTCCTGCGCCAACTTGCTCGCCCAGGTTGTCGGTGGGCGAGAAGAGCGGGCAGGTATCGCTCAGGCGGGCTGGCATCGAGATCGTGCAGCGCAACGCCGGGAAGGGTGGCTGTGAGACCGCGATGGTGTGGCGGCCACGGGCGAGCCGGATCCACGAAATAGTCGTACCCGGATTGGCGGACGCCGACCTCTTGCCGTCGATGGTGACGCTGCCCCACGGAGCGGCCCGCTCGAGGTAGACGATGTCGCCGCCGGGCAGCGGAGTAGGCGAAGGGATGGGCGTCGGAAAGTGGAAGACGGTATAGAGCGCCGAGTTCGCCGCCGGATTGGTCGCGATCACCAGCGCGACCGCCAGCAACACGACACCAGCGACCATGATTGCCCGCAGACGATTGCGACGCCCCGGTCGTCCCTGTTTGGATGGATCGGGCGTAACCTCGTCGCTATCGTCGTTGCCGTTGTCATCGTCGTTGTCATTGTCTTCGTTATCTTCATCGCGTCCCGGCTCAGCGGGCGCGTTATGGGCGAGCGGGTGGCGTATCGTTTCGCCGGTATCCAGATCGGTGACTTCAAGCTCGAAATCGTCATCCATCGGCGGGTGTCTTTCCTGTCGGCCACGGTGTTCGGTGGCTCACAGGAAAGTATAGGCGCCCGGCGTCTGGGGTGTCAATTCACCGTAGGGCGAAGCTGGGTGGGGAGGAAACGCGGAGGCGCCGGACGCGCAAGTTCGAGAAGCGGTAGACTGTTTCCATTCAGCATCCCCCGAAAAGGTGGAGATGACGGGAATCGAATCCGCAGTGTGTATGCTTCTCTGCTGAGGGCGCGCCCAGCGCCGGCGATGTCTGCAATGTTTGCGAGATCCATGCCCCGCACAAGTCTCGGTCGCGGTTAGAGAATCCCGAAACGGGACACTGGCCCTCAACCAGCCGGGTACTGAAACCCACGTTTGTACGCAACCGCTGTATGGATGCAGGGCATGGCCGATGCCACGCGAAAACTGTTTCTACGAAGGCGCCGCGTGTGCAAGTTCGTGAAGCGAATTCAAAGATCAGTGCTCTACCACTGAGCTACGCCCCATTGGGACGGTGGGAGTCGAACCCGCGACCCCTGATTTAAAGGTGAATGTATGCTTCCCCAGTGAGGACACACGCGGCGCTACCAGGTCTATCAGATCATGCCCCGCACAAGTTTCGGTCGCAAATCGTGAGATCCCTTTACAGGGAACTGGTTAATAGCCAGTTTGGGGGTTTCAAGCCCAGTTTGTACGCAACCGTTGTGAGGATACGGGGCATGCCGCGATGGATGAACCATGCGAATGATATCGGTTTGGATGAGTCGTCCGCGCAAGTTTGCGAAGCAGTTACTGCCGATGCTCTGCTATTGAGCTACGCCCCGAAGCGGTCGGGGCGACGGGATTCGCACCCGCAACTGTAGGTTGTACGCTTCCCTCGTAGGGGCGCGGACGACTCCACCAGTCAGGCAGTCTAGCACATCGCACACGCTTGTGCAAGAGCAGTTTCCAGAATCCCTCCCGGCCTTCGGCCACCCTCCCCTACGAGGGGAGGGACTAGGTGACCAGAGCGGTGCAGAGCAGGGAAGGCGTATCGAGCAAGGCCGGGCGCGCGAGTTCGCGAAGCGGTGAATTCAGATTCTGGCGTCTTAGGCCTCTTGACCACGCCCCTGACGAGGCGACAGGATTCGAACCTGCGTTTCCAGATTTGGAGTTGAATGTAGGCTACGCTGGTGAGGACGCGCCCGGCCAGATTGCTAGCAATGCTACAAGCCATCATGCCATGTCCCGCATAAGTTTCAGTCGCGAAGAGAATCCCTTGCGGGAGACTGGTTGCAAAGACCAGTGGGTTATCAGCCCGTTTGTATGCAACCGCTGTGAGGATACGGGACATGCCGCCAAAGAGTTATCCGCGCGAGTTCGCGAGGCTGAGTGTTTCGTTCTGCCACTGAACTATAGGGGGATGTGGCCCCCCTAACGGGAATCGAACCCGTGCATGTATGCATCCCAGGTGAAGGCGCAGACAACTCCAACAGTCGGGCAGTCTAGCATATGATCCGCACATGTGCAAGGGCGCGACTTTTTCCAGCGGATGAAATTGCCCTTGACATTCGCCTGCTGTGGTGTACTAGATGATGCAGCCGGAGGGCGATGGACGCGCTCTGGCATCGTGGCGAGACGCGCCAGCACCCAATGGATGTGAGAAAAGCGGCAGATCATGCGACCGATGATATTCGCAAAACATGATACCTGGGAACAATCAGTGTTCGGGCAGGCGCAGAACTACCTGTGCTTGCTCATTAACCTGGCTGTCGGTCTGCCACATCCCACGGGAGGATAGGCGCGCGTGCGCGGTGTCGGACGTGGGGGCAGCCGCTCTCACGTCCATTTTGTTTTTCCGCGCAGCTCGCAGCGCAAAAGAGAAGAAGGAGGAGGAAATCGTATGGCAGAGCCAATCCAGCGCATCGAGCCGACCGAGCCGATGCTGCACGTCCGCTTCGAGGGCGTGAGCCGCCAGATGCCGCTGAGCGCGCTCCATCTCGCGCCGGATGCCAGCGAGGCGGAGGTGCTGGCCGCCCTGGCGAATTACTTCGACGTGGCGGTTGGCCGCTTCGCGCCGTACGTGGTCGAGCGCCACGAGAACGGCAACATCACCGTCCGCCCGGAGGCCGTCTTCGGGTGAGGATGCACCTCTCCCGGCCTTCGGCCACCCTCCCCTCTAAGGGGAGGGCCAAGGCGTCCAGAGTGGCGACCAGGCACGATTGCACTCCCCTCTCCTCGTAGGAGAGGGGCAGGGGGTGAGGTTCTGAGAATT
>JAICKD010000790.1 GCA_025928125.1 Ktedonobacterales bacterium | reverse complement strand
CGCGCACGTCGCCAAGCGCCTCCCGCTCGATGGAGCGCAGCGTCAGCCCGCCCGCGCGCACCGTCGCCACATCGCGATGGTGGTCGGAGTCAAGCTGGCTCAGCGTCATCGCGTTCCAGAGCGCCCGGTTCGATGCCAGATAGTCAGCCATGTCGAGGAGTCCTCCGGTCATCGGTGTTCATTAATCATTGCCAGGCTATTTCTCCGTACGGTATCAGTGTTATCCTCCATTCTCATCCGCACCGGCGTGCATGGCAGACGCGCGCCAAATAGGCTAGCGCTGCTCTGTGTAGTGACGCAGGTCACTTGACACTTGTGTACCAGCTTCTTATCATGGGCAGGCGCATCTGCTTGCTATGGGTCGGTATGATGGTCGTATTACACGCCCATCGGCTCATGGCGTGGAAACTGGCAATGGAAGAGGAGTTATCCTGGTGAGAACAGAAGCTGGCCCAGCGCCGCATGTCTTTATTCTGGCTGGACCGAACCGTCAAGGCGCATTGCAGTACTTCGAGGTGGTGACACTCCAGACGGCGGGCGCCACCTTCCGTGGCGAGACCGAGGTGGGGCGGACATCCGATATGGTCGTCTACTCTGATGGCAGCGCCGAGGGCAACGCCTCCGCCCAGGCGGTGCTCCAGTCCGCCGAGGCTGACTATAAGGCCGTGCAGGCGTGGTTTGGTGGCCTCACGCTCCCCACAGGGCAAGATGGCGACGACCAGAACATCCCGCGCACGGCCACCCCGGTGCAGGTGCTGATCGATGGGCAGGCGGGCGGCGCGTATCACTTCGGCTGCGACGCCACCGACATCTACATTCAGCCCGACCCCTCGCTCGCCAATGGCTTCATGGTCGCGGAACTGGTGGAGATTTTCGAGGCCGCGGCGAATAACGGCTGGGCCTGTGGCAACACCAACGGCGAGGGTCTCTCGCGCGTGCTGGCGGGCGAGCGCAACGCCAACCTCGCGCCCGACTTCGCCCAGACCATCCAGGCGTGGTGGAGCGCTGGCCATGCCGACTACGTCAACAACAATAGCGCGACCGATCAGGACGAGAATAGCAACGGCTGCGCGACGCTCTTCCTCTACTACCTGCACAGCCAACTAGGCGCCGACTGGACGAAGATCGTGAGCACCGGTGGCTCGACGCTTGGCGAAACCTATCAGCGGCTGACCGGTAAGTCTGGCGCGGATGGCTTCAACGACTTCGTCTCCCATGTCGCCACGCTCGAACAGGGCGGCCAGCTGGCATTGCCCGCCAACAGCAATCCGTTCCCGATAGGCGCAACCGGCGACCCAGGCCCAAGCGGGCAGCCCGGCGGCTCGACCGGCGCCCCCGATCCAGGCACGCCAGACATCCCGCAGCCAACCGATGTGAACAGCGCGATCGGCATGGTCGGCCTCGTCGTCATCGTTCTGGCGATCATCGCGGTGATTGTGCTGATCCTCAACGCCACCGGGGCGATTCACATTCTGGGGTAGCGAACCTCTCCCGGAGAGGCGCTGGCGGCTGAAGCCGCGGCTAGGGGCCTGCGCGTCGCTGCGGCCGCAAAGCCCGCCTGCGCGGGCTCAACAGACCCAGACGAAACCTTACCGATTACCTGAATAGCATGTTAAACAGCATCAAGGCCGGAGTACGGATGGCGGCAGGACATGAATGCCCATCAGGCGAGGTGGCCATTTATGGCCTCTGCCGACTTACTCCGGCCATTCATGGCCGAGGGGGCGCCCGTCACACTGGCTAGTGGACGAAGACAATACCCGCCGCTGCGTCAACATGGGCATAGCGGTAGTCCACCTTGCCGAAGCCGCCGCCGCGCCACTCAAAGTTCATCTCGGTAATCAGCAGCCAGTAGTGGTCGGGCGCGATGGCGACCACCTGCGCCCAGTGGCCCGCCGAGCTAGCCCCCTGCTGATTGGGCGGGAACCATATCGCCGCGCCGACGACGGGTGTTGTCGTGCGCGCGTACTCCGTGCCGTAGAGAATGTCCTGCTGCTTCGGG
>JAICKD010000678.1 GCA_025928125.1 Ktedonobacterales bacterium | reverse complement strand
TATTATCGGCGCACGGTCGTAGCGCTGTCAAGGGATTTCGGCAGCCTCAGCGCCACGGGTAACTCATGATCGAGTATAGCGCTCTTGCAAAGTCGCGAGCAGCAGAAAGGAAACCGCCATGGATGTCAAAGCGCCGGAGAGCGTGCTGATCGACGGGCGCAAACTCGCCTATGATGAGGCGCGGCCCGCCAATCCCGCCGACGAGAAGGGGACCATCCTGCTGCTGACGGGGCTGGGGTCAAAGCGGCTGGGCTGGGCGCGGCAGCTCGATGTCTTTGGCCGCGAGTACCGCACCATCGCGATGGACCACCGCGACACCGGCGATAGCGACGAGGCGACCGCCGACTATACCGTCGCCGATCTCGCCGATGACGCCGCCGCCCTGCTGACGGCGCTGGACATCGCGCACGCGCACGTCGTCGGCATCTCGCTGGGTGGCTTCACAGCGCTGCAATTCGCGCTGCGCCACGCCGATATGCTCGAGAAGCTGGTGCTCGTGGCGACATCCTCGGGCGGCAGCGCCCATGTCCCGGCGTCGCAGGAGACGCTGGCGCTACTCGCGCCCACGCCGGGCGAGGAGGCGGGCGAGCGGGCAATCCGCGTCTATAGCCAGATCATGGCCGCCGAGTTCGTGGCGGCGCATCCAGCGGAGATGGAGCGCATCGCGGAGACGGCGCGCTACCGACCGCAGAGCGCCGCAGCCTATATGCGCCAGCTACGGGCGTCGCTCTCGCATGACGTAGTGGATTCGCTGCAGCGCATCACCGCGCCAACCCTCGTCATCCATGGTGGGGCCGACCCGCTCGTACCGACGCCGAACGGGGCGTATCTCGCGGCGCACATCCCCGGCGCGCAGGCCATTATCTACCCCGGCGTCGGCCACATCCCCATCGTCGAGCGCGCGGACGAGTTCAACCGCGACGTGCTGGCATTTCTCGCCGAGCGTTAGGGCGTTGCCGACGACTGTGGCAGGGGAATCAGCCCCATCTCGATCTTGAGCGTCAGGATACGCTGGACCGACGTGTCGATCCGCGCGCGCGTTAGTGTGCCGTCGGCGATGGCCTGCTTCAACGCGTCTTTGGCGTTTTGCACCATCTGCGCGTTATACGGCCCGATGACGATGTCGGAGCCAGCCACCACCGCCAGCACAATCGCCTGCGAGACCGACCAGCGCTGGTTGAGCGCGCCCATATAGAGGCTATCGGTAATCACGACACCGTTATAGCCGAGTTGCTGCCGCAAGACGCCGTCGACGATGGCGGGCGAGAGCGAGCTGGGCAGGTTCGGGTCCACCGCCGGGATCATCTCATGCGAGACCAGAATCGCGCGCACGTTGCCACTCGCGAGAAGCGTGCGATAGGGCGCGAGGTCGGTGTCTTTCCAGTCCTGGCGCGTACTATGGAGCACGGGCATGCCGACATGCGGATCGGTGCCAGTCTCGCCGAGGCCGGGATAATGCTTGAGGCAGCCGGTGACGAGGCCGCTCTGCTGCAATCCGTTCAGATACGCGCCCGCCATTGCGGCGACACGCTCCGGCGAGGAGCCAAAGGTGCGGCTCCATAGCTCAGGGTTGCGCGTGCCAACATCCACCACCGGGGCCAGGTTGAGGTTGAAGCCGTAGGTATGGAGCAGTTGCGCGTCCTGCTCGCCCTGCTGCTCCGCCAGCGCGGGCGAGGTGAGCGAGGCGGCGGACGGACGCGGGCCGACGAGGCCATAGAAGCGGTTGACGGTCCCGCCCTCCTGATCGATGCTCAACAGCATCGGCACTGGCGCGATTTTCTGGATCTGCTGGTTCAGCGCGCGAATCTGACTGCCAGACTGGATGTTGGCGGCGAAGAAGAGGATACTGCCCGCGCCCTGCGTCGTAATCATCTGGACCGCGTCGGGTGAGAGCGCCTGCCCGGAAATCTGCACCATCATCATCTGCCCAAGCTCATCGTCGAGCGAGAGATGTTTGGTGAGCAGCGCGGCGTAGCTTTCGGGCGTCAGCGGAGTGGTCTGGTTGGGCCAGGCGGTCGGAACGGCGACGCCGCACAACGCGCAGTGGACGACTGGCCGGTCGCTCCAGCCGAGGATCGCGCCGCCCGGTGTCATGAACGCGGCGCTGGCCAGTCCGGCGCGCACGCCCAGCGCAACCAGCCCCAGGATGAGCGCGAGCCGCACCATGCGTGGGGAGAGGCGTGGCATGCTTGGACGGCGCGGCGGAGGCCTCATCGCGTCACCCCTCGCAGCAGCCGCACACCCGCGCCAATGACGACCGGCCGCACGAGCCATCCCAGCGCCCCCAGCGCGGCGAAGAGTTCGAGCGTGCCAACGGTGCTGACGGCATGCGGCTCCAGAACGAGATAGTAGGGGCCGATGCGCGACGCCGCGGCAATCGCGAAGATGCCGAGGTCGAGCCAGGCGGGCAGCGTCGCGAGGAGAATGGCGACCTGCCAGCGGCGCGCCAGCAGGCCTGTCAGCGAGGGAAGCACATAGAAGAGGCCTGCGACGACCGGCGCCAGTTCCGTGGGAATCGGCCCGTTCGGCATGCCGTGGTCCGCCCAGATACTAGGAGGTACGAGCGCGATCAGCAGGAGAACGCATTGAAG
>JAICKD010000519.1 GCA_025928125.1 Ktedonobacterales bacterium | reverse complement strand
GTGGACCTGACCGGTCAGCGCAAGCAGCTCATCTCGCGCCTCTCGGGCGGCCAGCGCAAACGGGTCAATATCGCATTAGAATTGCTCGGACGGCCGGCGGTCTTCTACCTCGACGAGCCGACTTCGGGCCTCGATCCCGGGCTTGACCTCAAGATGATGCAGCTGCTGCGCCGTCTGTCGGACCGGGGGCGGACTGTGGTGCTGGTGACGCATACCACCTCGAATATCGACCTGTGCGACGAGATTTGTTTCCTCGCGCCGGGTGGGCGGCTGGCCTACTTTGGGCCGCCAGACCAGCTCAAGGCGTTTTTTCAGAGCGATGATTACGCTAACATCTACAACCTGCTCTATGACGAGCCGGAGCGCTGGGCCGAACGCTTCCGCCAATCGCCCGATTACCAGCAGTATGTCGAGGCGCCGCACGAGCAGTCGGAAAATATCGCACCCGCGTGGGAGCGAGAAAACGCGCCGGAGCCGGGCGCGGGCGCATGCGATAGCAGCGTGCTGCAGTTCTGGCTGCTCACGCGGCGCTACATCAACGTGATGGTCCACGATCTGCCCACACTGCTGCTGTTGCTGCTGCAAGCGCCAATCATCGCCGCGCTGGTCTGGCTGCTGGCCGATCACAATGTGTTGCGTGACACGGCGGCTGGCGTTTTGTCCAAAGGCGCTCCGCAGGATATCTATGCCCAGGAGGTACTCTTCACCGTCATCGTCTCCGCCATCTGGTTCGGTATCATCAATGCCGCCCGCGAGATCGTGAAGGAGGCGCCGATCTACCGGCGCGAGCGTGCCGTGAACCTCCGGCTGCTCCCATATGTACTCTCGAAGGTGGTTGTGCTTGGCGCGCTGCTGGCCGTACAGGACTTTATCCTGCTTTTCATCGTTGGCACGAAGACCGGCTATCCCGCCAACGGCCTCTTGTGGCATGGCACATCCGGCGCGTTCGCGGAACTTTACGTGACGTTGCTGCTCTCGTCGTTCGCTGGCCTGATGATGGGCTTGGTCATCTCGGCGCTCGTTCCCAACAGCGACCGCGCGGTAAGCATTGTGCCAGTGCTGCTCATTCCACAGATTATCTTCGCCAGTGTTATCTTCGAGTTGAAAGGCACTGCGGGTCAGTGGATCAGCCTCATCCTGCCCTCACGCTGGGGCATGCAGGCGGTGGGGAGCATCGACCATCTTCATGACAAGTTCACTGATCACAGCACAGCGTTCTATGCCCACGACGCGGCGCACGTTCTCGCGTTCTGGGGCGCGCTGGTCGTGCTGACGCTGGTCTTCCTGGCGCTGACGCTACTGGCGATGCGCCGGAAGGATGTCAGCGTCTGATGCGGTCACGCGATCAGCCGTAGCTCGCGGGCGCGGGCCGCCGCCTGCATCCGGCCACGCACGCCCAGCTTGCGATAGATGTGCGCGACGTGCCACTTGACGGTGCTGAGCGCGAGGACCAGATCGCCCGCGATCTCCTCATTCGAGTGGCCCGTCGCCAGCAGCCGCAGCACGTCTGCCTCGCGCGGCGATAGGACATCAAGCGGGTTATCAGGGGTGGGAGCATCGACAGCGCGGCCAAACGCCGCCAGCAGCCTACACGCATGCTCGCGTTCGCGTGCCGATGCGGATGCCGATGACGCTGGCTGGCTTGCCAGGTAGTGCGCCAGCAGGTCGGCCATTTCCTCACCCTCGTCGAGGAAGACGCGCATAAACCCTTCAGGCGCGGCAATGGTGAGGGCGCCGTGGAGCATATAGGTGGCCGCGTTGGTATCGCCAGCCAGCCAGCGCGCCTGCGCCAGCAGCATCCGCGCCTCCATCAGATTGCGCCACTGTCCGGTGTTCTCCGCCCGCCGCGCCAGTGGCTCCAGGATGGCGGTCGCCGAATCGAAATCCCCCCGCGCCAGCAGGACACGTGCGATGGAGAGGTCTTCGAGGTCATACATAAACGCCAATGGCGCTGTCGGGCCAGGATCGCCGTGCTGGCGGCTGCGCAGACGCCCTTCAGCCCAGCGGCTTGCCTCGTCTAGCTTGCCACGAGCGATCAGCACGCGGGCGCGCACAATCTCCATCTGATTGAGATCCCAGGGCGCAAGCTGCCGCATCCGCACCATCGTACGAATCCGTTCGAGAGTGGTCAGGGCCTCATCATAGCGACCGCGCGCAGAGAGCACCTGCGCCAGATAGATCAGCCCATCGTTGATGTACTCCGGGCTGCCCGCCTCCTCGCTGATCGCTAGCGCGCGCCGCAACAGGGCCTCGGCGGCGTCGAGCTCGTTCCATTCACGGCGAATCTCGCCATCGATGCAATAGCTCATCGCGGCCAGCGGGATATCCTCATCCGGCAGCATCTGAAGCGCATCAGCGCAGACCTGCGCGGCCTCGCGGAGCCGACACTGGAAGACGAGTGCGCTCGCCTTCGTGACAAACGCAATGAACGCCACCAGCATATTGCCACTGCGGCGGCTCTCTTCGGCCACTTCGCCAATTGTGCGCTCGGCCTCGGCGAGATTGCCTTCGCCAAAGATGCCGATGACATGGCTGATCCAGAGCGTCAGGGTGCGCAACAGCCGGTCGTTGGGCGGCAATTGCAGTAATGCCTCCTGCGCCTGCGCCGCGCCGCCCAGAATATCACCCGACCAGAGCGCCAGAAACGAGCGGACCGCGGCGAACTCGCCACGAATAGCGGACGGTAGTCCCTCCTGCCCGCCATAGCGCTTGTCCAGGGCATCCAGCCAGGCGACGGCGTCGGGCTCCTCGCCCTGCAAGAGCAGTGCCACGGCAAAGAGCAGACAGAGGTGAGGATGGGCCAGGACGACATCGCGTGGCAGCGCGCGGCCCCATCGCGCCATCCCGGCCACCTCGCCGTGCAGCACCAGCCGATCACTCTCCCGCTCGATATGCGCCGCCGCCTCCGCGAACATTTCGGCGGCCAGCAGATGGCGGATGGCGTCGTCCGGCATGCCATGCTGCCAGAGCCAGTCCGCAGCACGCTGGTGACACTGCCTCACGCTCTCGGGCATCCGCCGCTCCAGCCGCTCGCGCAAGACCTCGGCGAAGAGATGGTGATAGCGATACCAGGTCTGCGCGGCGTCGAGCGGGGTCACAAAAAGCTGCTCCCGCGTCAGACGAGCGAGCACTGCGGCGCTATCGCTGCGTCCCGTGACAGCGTCACAGAGCGGGCCGGTCAGGCGCTCCAGCGGCGAGGTCAGCAGCAGAAACGCCTGGATGTCGTCGGGCTGGCGCTCCAGCACCTCGTCGATCAGGAACTCGGCGATGTAGCGCGGCGTCGCGGCGCCATCGGTCGCGAGATTGGGGACGCCGTGCTGATTGCGCAGCGAGAGCGCGGCGAG
>JAICKD010000648.1 GCA_025928125.1 Ktedonobacterales bacterium | reverse complement strand
TCAGCGCATAGCTGGTTGCGGTGGCTGCCATCGCCTGGTATGTCGGGTCAACCTGGGATGTGGCCGTGGAATTCTGTGGCGTGTTTGTGTTCGCGCCACCGATTGCTCCATTCCTGCTGCCCAGGCTGAGCACGCAGAAGACCGAGATTGCGAGCAGCGCTGTCGCGAGGATGATATGCAAGCCCGGGCGGCGAACGCGCCGCCGACGGCCCGCGTCGGCGCCATCAGAGTCATCAGCGTCACCAGCGTCACCAGTGTCATCGGAGTCGTTGGGCAAAGGTGGGAAGCCCCCGCCATGTCCTCCAATTCCTCCGTTTCCACCATTGCCACTAGCGCCACTATTCCCACTCACAGGAACCTGGCCACCAACAGGCCCGCCACTCGCGCGAACAGGCCCGCCGCTCGCTCGGCTGAGCCGGACCATTTCGCCAGCCTGGAGCAGGGTGACGCGCATGTCGTCGGCATTAGCATAGCGTAGCATTGGATCGCGAGCCAGCGCGCGCAGAACGACGGTGTCGAGTTCGGGTGGGATGGCTGGATTGAGCCTGGAAGGCGGAACAATGGGGCCGGTCAGTATCTGGGCGACGACAGCGGAGGGAGTAGCCGCGACATGCGGCGGCTGGCCCGTAAGCATCTCATAGAGTACGGCGCCCAACGCAAAGATATCGGCGCGCTGGTCGACATAGGCGCCCGTAAACTGTTCGGGCGCCATGTAGTATGGCGTGGCGATTACCAGGTTCGTACCCACGAGTGTCGGAGCCTGGCCGGGGTTTTCAAGTGTAACCTGTCGAACGATACCAAAGCCTGTCAGCAACGCCTGGTCATTGTTCAGCAGAATGTTGTCGGGCTTGATATCACGGTGGATGATACCTAGTCCATGGACGGCGGTGAGCGCCGACGCGATCTGCGCCGCCATGTCAAGCGCCGCGGAGATGCCAACACGCCCCTGAGTTATCAGTACATCACGTAGAGACGCGCGGAAGAGAGGCGTCACCAGATAGAAGTAAGATCCTTGCTCATCGAAGGATACGATTGGCGCGATATTTGGATGGGCAAGCGCGAGGATCTGGACAACCTCGTTCTTGAGGCTCGTCACATAGTCAGGGTTGGCGGCGAGGACAGGAGAAAGGACGGTGATTGCCACCGCGCGATTCGTATCCAGTTCGAGCCCACGGTACACATCGGCCGGGCCGCTGCTTCTGAGCAACTCCTGCAACTGGTACTTGCCAAGCCGTTCACCGCTGAGCGGGCTGTTGTCCTCAGTCACGTGAGTTTCTCAATTTCCCGCGGCCAGCGCCCTATGGGCTGTGAAGATCTCGCCGCAATGCAACCGATGATTGATGAGGGAAGCGCCGCCATTGTAGGAGTTCTCTCACATATCTGTCAAGCCGCGAGGACCGCATCGAGCTATCGCGCGCAACCGTCAGGTGTTTCGCATGCGGCAGGCGATAGCCAAACTGGCAGCCAACCTTTCCCATCGCGGTCATTCGAGCGTACTTCCTGCTAATCTCATGGAGGGTTGGGCATTCATCGCCGTGGCGGATCGACATTGGGTTGATAATAGACAAGAGCATCAGGGGTTACACACATCTCATGGACAAACACATCGTTGCGGGTAGCGCTGGCTTTGCTATCAAGGACGGTATTTGGCGCCTCGGACCCATCATGCGCTATGGGCTTCAGCTTACGGGTAAGCAAAGCCCCAGGCTGTGCTACATCGGTACGGCTGGCGGCGATGACGCTACCTGGGCGGCGGCGTTCTACTCGGCCTGCATCGGCGAGGACGTGACGCCAAGCCATCTGCAACTCTTCTCGATGCCGAATGTGCCTGATGTGCGCGCGCATCTGCTTGGCCAGGATATGCTCTGGGTCGGCGGCGGGTCTGTCGCCAATCTGCTCGCCGTCTGGCGAGTCCACGGCCTCGACGCGATTCTGGGCGAAGCCTGGGAGCGCGGCGTCGTGCTGGCGGGAGTCAGCGCTGGCTCGATCTGCTGGCATGTTGGCGGCACAACCGACTCCTTTGGCGTCGAACTGCATCCAGTCACCAACGGCCTCGGCTTTCTCCCGTACTCCAACGGCGTCCACTACGATAGCGAAGAGCGTCGGCGCCCCCTCTTCCAACAGCTGATCGCGGACGGCGCGCTGCCCGAAGGGTATGCCACCGACGACGGGGTGGCGCTGCACTACGTCGGCGAGACGCTCCATAAGGTCATCGCGGAAACGAGCGGCAAGTACGCCTACCATGTCGTCAGGACCAGCACGGGCGCCGAAGAGACCAGCATCGAGCCAGAAGTCCTCGGCTAGCGGAGGGGTTTCAGCCGCGAAAGGGCGAAATCAGCTGTCCCGACCGGCCCAGCGGAGGACGCGGAGGGCGTGCAGCGTGATCCAGCGGCTCGGCTCACCCTCACGTTCGCCAAAATCGACCAGCAGCCGGTCGTGATGGGCGTGATCGAGCGGCCACCGGCCGTCGGCGCCGCGCCTGGACTCGACGATGCCAACCGCCTCGGCGACCCGCTCGTCCGGCGCGACGCCAGCATCGCGCAGGTAGTCTAGCCCGCGCAAGATGTCATAGCGCCAGCCGTTGGGTAACGAGAGCTGTAGCCAGTCGCCTTCCCCTTTGTGTGGGACGATAGGCTCGCCAGTCGAGAGCCGACGGAACAGCCTGCGCGTGAGCAGATATTCCTGGCCGCGATGGCGGGCAGCAGCGATCT